>JAVXCN010000002.1 GCA_036659455.1 Victivallaceae bacterium | reverse complement strand
ACAAAATCAGATCGGAGATGAAGATTTGATGCGTCTCATGAATCGCTATTGGATGATCGTTTTCAATTCGGAAATTAAGGTTTGGGAGCAGGAAAACGTGAAGACTCTTTTAATAAGCAAAGGGCAGGAGGAAGTTGAAATTCCTCCTGATATGTTGGAGCCTTCGGGTGCCTACTTTTCAGACGGAACGATTTTACGCCGGCTTGTTTCCTTTTCTCAATTCAATTTAGTCTACCCCCCCAGTTCACGGAAAAGGAAGTGGGGAAGGGGGATGGCGTGACAACACTTTTCACTTTTTCTTTAGATCCGGAGAGTGTCGTTTCCGAAACGGTCTCGTTCTTTACTCCTCCTAAGGTAGACGAACCTATAAAAGCTAAATTCGGCGTCTTGAAATTTGCCCACCCTGACGGGGTTCTTACGGAAAATAAGTTGACCTTACGTCCCATTCCAATAAGGATTACGAGCTGACGTTTAAGGGAAGGAGGGCTCCGGAGGAGTTAACCGAAGGGCCGCTGGCCATACGTCCGGAATTGGGATATCTAATCGCCTACGGAACCGCTCTGGAAATCTTCGCCGAAACGGGTAATAACGACGGTTATGCTCAATATTCCTACGGATTTATGGAAGACGTTCCTCCCCTAAAAAATTAATCGGCTTGAGGTTATCTTCTTGAATGGGTTAATAGCGTTCGCCGGAATCCTTAACATCACTAAGGCTTTTCAATTCATGACGGAAATGATCGGTTTATTTAAAAACGAGCCATAGGAATAGTGTAGGGGTTTACAATATCGTCTGATATAATCTGATATAATCCGGTTAAAGAATTTCATATCGAATTCGGGAATCACGACAAGCGTAGAAAAACAGCTCCTCGCATTTTTCTCCCTCAACGTGTAGACAAAAGGGATAAACCAGAAGTCTACACCCACACATTTCGAACTTCTTCCCATACGCCAAAATCGCCTTTCAAAAGCTTTTGAAAATTCTCAATTTTATAGGTATTCTTTTTTGCGTAAGTTTTCCACGAAAATTCTCGGCACCATACAGGGTAGCGAAAAAGCATACAGCAATTACTTAGCTATACCCTCCATCTTTGATGGACCAGTCCTCAACTTTCAATAGAAACGCCGTTAGTTTAAACCCATTATAGCGGAAAAAGAGTCAACGGGGAGTGCAAATAATTTGAAATATTTCAAGAGAAAGATTGAAACAACGAGTGATTTACGAACACCTTAAATTTTTCGAGAGAAGTTTTTCCAAAATCTTCTTTATGGCCGTCAGAGATAATGGGCAGCGGCAGCAGCTAGATCCGATCTTTCGGTCTTTTCCATAAACATATGACCATATAAGGGCAGATTACGAAATTTACCGACTAAATATGTCAAGCCATTGGAATTTTCATCAAAATAGGGACTGTCTATCTGTGTGGGATCTCCCGTAAGTATTATTTTTGTTCCCTTACCGGCTCGAGAAACTATCGTTTTCAATTCATGAGGAGTCAAATTCTGAGCTTCATCGATAATTATAACGATATTAGGTAAAGAACGGCCTCGAATATAAGTCAAAGCCTCCATCTCTATCTTTTTATTCTCTATCAGATCCTTAAACGTTTCTCCGAAATCATTAAAACCGTTCAAGCCGAATATAAATTCCAAATTATCATAAATGGGTTGCATCCAATGCATCAATTTTTCTTCTTTAACGCCCGGCAAAAATCCTATGTCTTTACCTAAAGGAACGATGGGACGACTGATTAAAATACGATGATAGATGCGATCTCCGAATACCTTTTTCATAGCCGCAGCGAGAGCCAAAACGGTTTTTCCAGTTCCGGCTTGCCCCATTAAAGAAACTAATTTGATTTCATCCCTCAACAACAGATCAAGCGCAAATTTTTGTTCCAAATTTAACGGTTCTATTCCCCACACCGATTTCGATAAAGGTAATAAACCGACTATTTTTCCGATAGATGAGTCGTAACGTCCTAGAGCAAAATCTCGTTCACCGGCTTCCATCGAAAAATATTCATTGGATATCGGATTTAAATTCGGAGGGACAACCATCGTCCGATCCTTATAAAAAGTATCGATCGATTCCTTTCCGACTTCGATTTTACGAAAACCTTTATACAAAGATTTAAAGGAAAAATTTTGATTCTCATAATCCATAGTCTCGATTCCCATCGCTTCGGCTCGAACGCGTCTCGTTAAACTTTTCGTCATGAACATGAATGAAGAATCTTCCTGAAGGATATTTTTCAGTAGATCAAGAATGGTCATCCTATAATTTTTTTGCTCGCCTTCTCGATGAGGTAAAACCGCTACCTTAAATGAGGCTCCGTTTTTCAATTTAACGAATTCATTGACTATTCCCCTTGTTTCTCCTAAGACAACCTTAATATTGGCAAGAGCTCGCGCCGAATTTTTAGCAGATTCATCACGAAATTTACTCAGAGATTCCAATTCTTCTAAAACGGCGAGCGGTAAAACGATCTTATTCTCGGAAAAAGAATCCAAAGCTTGTGGATCATAAATGAAAACGCTGGTATCGACGACAACGGTTTTCTCTGTCATATGTCACTCGCAAGCAAAAAACCAACTTTAAATAGTAATAAAATTTTATGTCTAATATTATTCTTTTTCGATGGGTTTACAAAAAATAGCAGTTGATTTAATGAAATGCTAAAATGTTTGAAAAAAAATTAAGGTCCTATAAAATGTTTAGGATAGGACAGGTTAAAAATTTCCTAATAAGAACGAGGCCGTCATGAAAATTAAAATCAACGAGCACCTGATATGTATTTCTCCTTACGTATCTGCTCGATGGACCCAAGTAGCGTTTATCCAGACCGAAGAAGATCCGGTCAATAAAAGTCATTCGTTATTGCTTCATTTAAACGACGGAAAGGTTATCCGTATTCCGAACCTCGACAAACCTGTTATCGATATTGCTTTTTATGAGCATTTACGCTATCTGGAGCAAAATCAAAACAAAGAACTCTTAGAACTGAAAGACGAAGACAAATTCAAATTTATTTCTTCTCTAATACAACAAGTAACGAAATCCGTGGATTTGCAACTTTTGTCTACAAAAACCGTTTCCCCGACTTTATTATTCGGCGGAGAAAGCATAGAAGCACTTCTCCAACACATTCCCGAACAAAAAGACTGTCCGACTATGCCGAGGGAAGCCATCGAAAAAATGATCGGATTCATTAAAACAATCATGGGAAGTGATTTGAAATTGCTTCTTAAACCGGAACCTCATTGTAATTGTTTACATTGTCAAATCGCAAGAATTACCCATGAATCGGAAAATGAAGAAGTCGTTACGGAAGAAGATCTTTCTTTTCGCGATTGGGACATTATTCAAAGTGGTGAACAACTTTATACGGTCACCAATCCCCTAGATCGGAAAGAACAATATAACGTATATCTGGGGAATCCTGTAGGATGTACCTGCGGTAATCTCCATTGCGAGCACATCAAAACCGTCTTATATAATTGATTGAATTGATCATTAGGAATTTTAAAAAAAACCGATTCCTGATTCGGATAAGTTATTTGACTTTTTCGTTATGCCACATATAATCCTGTTCAGGGTAGTTCATTGTTTTCATTCAGTGTTCGGAACGTCTGCCTATCAGGGGTTCAATTAATTTTAGGAGTGTTTATGCGAAATATGTCGAAACTTCTTCTCTTGACTTTTGGAGCCGCGACGTTTTTAGTAACAAATCAAGGGTTTTCAGCCATATCGAATGGCAAATCGACGCTTTCTCAAATAAAAGACGAAAAAGAAAACGGATTCGTCGCTTTTACGGGAATGGTAAAAAAAGACAAAGTCCGATTGAGAATCTCCCCTCATACCAACGGATTCATAGTTCGTGAACTTCCTCAAGGAGAATTTCTTTCCGTAATCGGAGAAACCGGTGATTTTTACATCGTGAAACCCCATGACATCGTCTCCGGCTATATTTTTAAAGCCTTTACGTCAAATAGCTCAGTTGACGGAGAAAAAGTCAATATCAGACTGTTTCCCGATATTTCTTCACCCATACTTACCAAATTGAACAAAGGGACGACAATCAAGGAAAAAGCCTTAACACCTTGCGGTAAATGGATAGAAATCCGTCTTCCTGAGGAATGCAAATTCTATGTATCGAAAGACTATATCGAACATAAAGGTTCCATAGAACTTTACGACCGGATTGAAAAACAAAAAAACATCGCTATGGATCTCATCGACAAAGCGGTTTCTTTTTCCCTCACCGAGTTGGACAAACCTTTAGAGCAAATCAATCTGGAAACTATTTATCACAAAATCAGTTTAGCTAAGGGAGCCGAATTTGTCGATATTCCAGGAATTTCCGATCGTATCGAACAAGTATTGAACGATATCCAAACGTCTTATTTAAGAAAAAAAGAAGAAGAAAAATCAATAGCTACCTCAATAAACGAATCCTTGCTGAAAGAAAGACCTACATCCGAATCGAATTTATCCAAACATATCAGACGGAAACAACAACGACTTGATTCAGAGACAATAAAGACTCATGAGATGCAAGAAAATAATCTTTTTGAGCTTTGGACAGCAGTTCAAGGGTTAAGTATTTCGGAAACTTCGATCGAAAAGTTTTATGAACGTGAGTTGGAAGCTAAAGGGTGTGTCTTAAAGGGAACGATTGAAAGATATTCCTACGTCGTAGCGAATGCTCCAGGAGAATTCATAGTCAAAAATGAGAAAGGCCATACAACTGCTTTCCTCTACAGCACTAACGAAGACTTGAGCAAATGGAGCGGGAAAAATGTAAAAATGGTTGCCGTTCCTCGTAACAACCATTTCTTTGCTTTCCCTGCTTATTTTATTCATTCCGTTGAAGAAAACTAATACCGAACAGGAAGTACTTTTTTCATTTCTTCTTCCAAACCATTCATAGGCGAAAATAGAAGATTGGTTATTTTCGCCTTTTTGTATTTGATTCTTTTATATCCATCGGCTCGTACGGTATATACGATATGCAAATATTCCTCCCCTTCAAAAACCGCTGCAGGATTTTCGGATTCGTCAGCATCTATGAGAATAGGTCTGCTCCAGTTATCCGCATAATCTTGCGAAATTAAACAAGCCATATTCTTTTTTTTATCAAATGAATAATTACCGATGACTACTACCAAAGAATTCATCTGTAATGCGTAAATGCCGGAATCCGGATTAGGAAAAATTAAATTTTCGAATGCCCCCCAAGTTCTTCCCTTATCAGCAGATTCTGCATATAAAATAAAGGCATCGTTTTCCAAATAGGAACGAGATCTGTTTCGGCAGAACATTTTAAATTTTCCACGCGAATTAAGAATAATCGAAGGTTCGGAAGGTCCGAAAACGGATGTTTCGCTAATAATAGGACCGTAACGATTATACCATTTCTTAACCCCGGAATCACAGACTTCAATCCAACAAGAGGTATTTTTATCGACATCTTCGGATTTTCCGGAGCTATTTGAAGTAGGAATCAACAAAGTTCCCGTTTTCTTATCAAAAAAAGGAGTCCCCCTCTGAGGACCGATAATTCCTGCCGGTAACAACCTAGGAGATAGCCAAGTTTTTCCTCCGTTAATAGTACGTAAACAATATACTTTCGACATATCCTTATTATCGGTGTAAAATAATAGAATCTCTTTCAAGGTAATACGGCACAAATTCGGATTACAAAAATCTCCGGTAACAAATTCGAGAGGTTTCGTCCATCTTTCATCAATGTAACGACTCATCCATAAAGAGTTTTCTTTTTTATTAACCGAAGATGAACCTTCCCAAACACACCAAAGAATCCCTCCGAAATCAACAATGGTAGCCTTGTCGGCGTTCATTTCCGGACAAGAAATATAGCTTTCGTTCTCGAATAAATTATCAACTGCGTAAACGCTTTTAAACGAGAAAATACTTAAAATCAAAAAAACCGGTAAAAATCTATATAAAGACATGTTTTATTTCCTCCAATCAGAACAAAGGATGAGGAAGTTAAACGATCTTCCTATTGAAGGAAAATATTTTTTTTAAAAAGAAAAAAATAACCGACTAGTTATAGGTCGTGATCAATAATTCAGAAACACTACCTCTTCCTTGAGGACTGCAATTAATTCTTCCGGGAGCTTGGACGAAACGAACGATAAAAGGCGATTGTTTCTATAATGCTCTTGTAAACGGCGTATCGGAGTCGGATAACATTACATAAACGCCCCGATTGTAAAGCGAAATCTTTTAATCGTATCTGATCTTTTTCCGTGAACCCATCCTTCGTATAACCGGAAAAACACCCTTTAACCACTTGATAATAAGTGTGGATCAAAATAAAAGCCTACCCCCTCCCAAAAAAGGTGCGTAATAACTTTCGAATCGTTTCGGTAAATATTTGATAATGGTCTCTAAAATCCGACTTTTACCGCCCACCCACTTGAGAAAAGGAACAGGAGACGGTATAGGAGTGGAGTGATCTACGACGTCGGAAAAACTAAAGTTCATATTGTTATCGTTAACCGATTTACCCATAAATTTTTAACGTGAGATCTAGTAATGTTCGGAATCGGTAATTTTATTACGAAACAATCGATAAATAAAAATATTATAACCGATAACGAAAGGCAATCCGATAGCGAGCATGATTAAAAGAACATTCAAAGTTTTGGCATCAACCGCAGAATTGAACAAAGTCAAACTTTCCATTCCGTCGGTAAAACGCAAAAGATAAGGAAAAATCAAACAACCGACAGTTACGGTTAAACAGCAAATATTCAGACATGAGTAAAGAAATGCTTTACCATAAGCATTTTTAAAAAAAGAACGGACAAGCATAACATATAAAATTATGTTTAGTAACGGAAAAACGAATAACAAAGGAAAATTAAAAAAATTCAAAAAAATCTCCGGTAAATAAATAAATGCCGAAAAAAAACTTATGATGTAAAGGGAGCCGAAACAAACTAAAGAAATTCTGATAGGTTGTCTAAGCGAATTGTATAAATGTTCTGCTTTCATACAAAGATACGTCCCTCCTTGCAATGCACAAACAAATACGCTAAGCAATCCTATCAAAGACGGATAAGCTCTAAAAAAAGTATGGGTAGATGAAATATTTAGAGAAATGCCGGCCATTAAATTACCCAATAAAGTTCCCAATATGAAGGTGATTAATAGGCTTGAAAAAGAAAAAAGCAAATCCCAAATCAATCGCCACGCGAATCGTGCCGAATGATTGCGCACTTCTATGGCGATTCCCCTAAAAATCAATCCGAGAACCAACTCCCATATCGGAGTATAGAAAATGGAAAGTATCAATCCGTAAACATTAGGAAAACCAGCTAAAAGTCCTCCGAAAATGATAATCAACCATACTTCATTTCCGTCCCAAAAAGGACTGATTGCTCTTAAGGTTAACCGTTTATTTTCTTCTTTTTTAATGAATGAATACAACAATCCCGTTCCCAGATCAAAACCGTCTCCCAGAAGATAAGCCGCAATCGAAATGAATAAAACGGCATACCAAATAACGGCTGCAGGATTAGAAACCGTCATTGTTTTCTCCAGATACCGATTTTTCTTGAGGCATCCAATAAGGACCTTTAGCAATTTTCGTTAATAACAAATATATGAAGAGAACCAAAAGCAAAATAAAAACGATTGAAAACATAATCAAGGATTGAATCACTTGACCACGATATATGATGGGGGACAAAGCATCGACGGTTTTTAATAGTCCTTGAACCACCCACGGTTGTCTTCCCATTTCAGCTGCATACCATCCTACTTGATTACATAAGGCAGGGAGCAATGAAGACCAGATTAACCAATACAAAATCCACCGGGAACAAGATTTCTTCAATACTCGCATTCCTACAATTACGGTTAATACCATGACACCCCAAAGCGCAACCATAAGATGATAAGCCTGAAATACTAATGGAATGTTCGGTCTTAACGAGGGATCGAATTGATCTAATCCGATAACCGGTTGCTTGAAATTACGATGAATAAGTAACGATAATCCACCGGGGATAGGCAAACCTTTAACCGTTTCGGTTTTATCGTTCGGAATACCGAAAACCCAAAGCGGGGTATACGACGTCGTTTTGTATATTCCTTCAAAAGCCGCTAGTTTAATCGGTTGATTTTTAGCAACACCTTGCGCGGAACGATCACCGGACCAAAGTTGTAAAATAAGACAAATGGCCGTGAATATAAGTCCTATTTTCAACAATTTACGCACAATATCCGGATATTTTCTCTTTAAAGAGTAATACGCTCCCAGACTGATTAAAAAAAATCCTCCTGATATCCAACACCCCAATACGACATGAATAAATCGATCCCACGTGGAAAAATTATTAACGACACGCCAAAAATCGGTCATTAAGACCTGAGTAATGCCGCGATCTTCAACCAAAGCATATCCTGCAGGAGTTTGCATCCAAGAATTGGCTGCTACAATCCAAAAAGCACTCATGTGAGCCCCTACGGCTACCATAACGGCCGAAAAAAAAATCCACCCTTGCGAAAGATTGCGTCTGGCAAATAAAAGAATTCCCATAAAAACGGATTCGAGAAAAAAAGCAAAAATTCCTTCGGCTCCTAGCAAAGACCCAAAAATATTACCCGTAAATCTAGTAAAATTAGACCAATTCGTTCCGAAAGCAAAAATCTGAACCATACCAGTCACAACGCCAAAAACAAAAACTAAAGCAAAAATTTTTGTCAAAAAAATGCTGATGACTTCATAGACGACATTTTTGGTTTTGAATAATGCGCCTTCAAAAAAAGCAATTAATAAACCGATCCCCAAACTTAAAGGCACGAACAGATAATGGAAAGAAATGCATAAAGCAAATTGAATACGTGACAATAAAGATACGTCCATTACGATCCGATAATTTCACTTTAAAAACAGCCTAAATTTAGGATTAAATATAAAGTAAAGCAATACTAAAATTCATTTTGCCATGAACGCAAAATTATTCTATAATCCCCCCTTGTGGTAATTTAGGGAGGTAGAACTGGGTTTAATTAAATTCGTGGTTTGAAATCCTTGTAAATGAAAACTTTCGGAAAAAAATGGACTTCCTCTATTTTCTGGTACCTATTTTTGAGATACTCATTATTTGGACCGTATTCAACTACCTCGTCGAGTTGTTATGGGGCACAAGAGCGATGGATGTCGTATTGGGGTTCCTATCTTTCCTTTTTCTGTTTTTCTTAGCTACTAAATTCGATCTTCCCGTTATCAGAAAGCTCATGCTTTACATAGTAAATATAGCGGCAATCGCGGTGTTTATTATTTTCCAACCGGAGATCAGGTTGGCTTTATCGAAAGTCAGATTTAAGAGCAGAAAATATATGATTCAGGATCATGAAAAATTTATAGATAATCTGGCCCTCTGCGTTTATCACATGTCCGAGAAACAGATCGGGGCTTTGATAGTCCTCGAAAACAAACACTTGCTTGAGGAATATTCGACGTCGGCCGTTTTTATCGATGCCAATTTTTCTCCTGAGCTACTTGAAGCCATTTTCCAGCCTACTTCACCTCTACATGATGGAGCGGTAATCATTCACGGAACGACGGTATCTTATGCCGGAGTCATTCTTCCGTTATCACAAGACGCATCCCAATTATCCAAGACTATGGGAACAAGACATAGGGCCGCTTTGGGAGCCAGTCAAAAAAGCGATGTAGTTGTTATCGTAGTTTCCGAAGAAAACGGAAAAGTTTCCGTATCAAGAGACGGTATTTTAACGAGAGGAATTAAAATAGATCGTTTCAAAGCTATTTTAAAAAGTGTTTTCGTATCGGAAACGACTAATTCCAAATCCTTTAGATCATGGTTTTATTCAACGTGAAAGCATTCATCAAACATTTTTTTCTTAAAAATTGGCTACAAAAAATCATTTCTTTGGGGTTTGCGATTATCATTTGGTTTTTAGTTAATCAAACTATTACGGACACCAGAAGCATCGGTAACGTTCCGGTAAGAATAATCAACCTTTTACCTGATCAGACGGTTATAGGACTTTTACCTAACGGTTTATTAAAGCAAAGGGTACTTTTGACCGTAACCGGCAATAAATCGTTTATTGCAGATCTTCGTTCTTCGGATCTCGAAATCGTCATTAATACTTCCAGTCATGATCAAAGCTGGATAGCCAGTATCGATAAAAGACATCTGATTAGTCTTAACCCCGATTTAGACTTAAAAAACCAACTTCATCAAATCGTAGCGGATGATATCGTCATTAATTTAACAAGATTAGTCACGGAAGAAATCCCTCTAACGATATCTGCTCCGATTGGAGCTCCTCCCAAAGGGTACCAATATCTTGATGTATGGCCTAAATTTCTGAAACAAAAAGTCAGCGGTCCCGAAGAATCGGTAAAAGCACTTCAAGAACGTGGTCTTGAAGTGACGTTCAATCTTAATAAGATCTCATCGGAAGAACTTGACCATGCTTATGAAAAACAAGATCATAGAGACGAAATTTTCTTTAAAGTTCCCGACGGATGGAAAAAAGTAGCCATTCCGTTTGAAGACGTGTCTTTACAAAATTTTAACGATCCTCAAGCCGAGTTTCTGAGATTATTGTTCCTAAAACAAGAATTTATGCCTATCGGCATAAAACTCCCTATCATTCTATTTTTTCCGATTAAATACAGTGAGCTTCTTAATCCTCAAACTTTTTACTTAGAACCGAATCCTCCAGTTTATATCAACAAAGGGATTTATCAATTAAACACTCCTTTGTTCGTTAAGGACGTCAGTCGTCTTTTTCTTGACGTCGTCAAAAACAATTTGGCCATTGCAATAGTCATGTCACCATCCGAAGAGCTATCTCAATTGGAATGGGCCGTGGAATTTATGGACGAAAAAGCTTTGGAAAATGCTTTTGTTGAAGCCGTAGCCGAACAAGAAAGCCGTGTAGCATCTGAAAGACCCATAGATGAACAATTAATTCGTCATCGATTCAGAGAATATCTAAGGAGATTAACCGTATTCAACGAAAACGGAACTCCCTTGAATCTCCGAGCGATTATTCGAGGCCATAAAGTCAGTATCACCCTTACGGAAGGAAAAAACGAAACACATTTTCAACCGGAAAGGCGATAAAATATTCGTTTTATTAAATCTTTGATTTTTTTTTAGCGGATTATTAAAATTTTCGTTCCACCTTTATTAAGGTAGTCGTTTTATGTGTTGTAAAAAGATTTGCAACACTTCGACAGGCTTTTTAGAAAGGATCGTTTGTTGTTATAGTGATGATCATCATCTAAGACAAAAAACCGGAACGAATTTGTTGCGCAGTTTTTTTTCTTGGTTGCTTTAGCGACGATGATAACGATGGCTTTGATCCTTATTAAACAAATTCCTTGCATGAATATGCTCTCGATGGATCAGTATTATTTCGTACTGGGTATTTTATTTTTTATTATGCTCATTTCCTTTTGCTCAGCCATATCTTGCTTTAAATTTAAACAACAGATATCCACAACCATTCAATTCGAAATAAATAATAGTTAGAAAAAACAAACTCTAACTTCAAATAAAAAACAATCCGAAGAGAGTCTTCAATGCTTTTAAATCAACTTCGACTTATTAAAAATTACGTAAATCAACTCAAAGAACTGCCAACGTTTTTATCGATTGTATTTATGAAAACGGTTCTTGAATGTTTCCCCGATAAGGTTATTCGATATATAGGAAATCAATTAGGAATATTACTGTATTTTTTCATACCTGCATTAAGAAAAACAGCACATTTAAATCTCAATCTTATCTACGGTAATGAAAAAACGCGAAAAGAAAAAATCGCGATTGCGAAAAAATCCCTCAAACATATGGCAATCACTCTCTTGGAAATTATTACCGTTAATAAAACAGTACGAGATATCGATCTTAAAATTAAAATCCGAACCGACGAAAATAACAAACATATTATTAACAATCAACAACTTAAAGAATTATTTGAGCTTCTCGATTCAAGGAAAGGCGTCATTTTTTTTTGCGGACATCAAGCAAATTGGGAAATGCCGTTTCTGTTCATTACCGGTAAATATGCAGGAATAGCTTTAGCCAAAACAGTTAAAAATTCTAAAATACAAAATTATTTAACTAAATTAAGAGAAACGCGTAAAGGCTCTATAATCTCTCCTGGAAACGGTATTTCCAAAAGCATTTCCGCTTTAGAAAAAGGAAAATTCATTGGCATAGTCGGAGATCAAGCTTTTTTGAGATCGGATTATTCCTACCCTTTTATGGGATACAAGGCTTGGACAACGACCTCTCCCGCTCTTCTCGCTTACAAGACGTCGTGTCCCGTTTTCGGAGTTTCTTTAAAACGATATGAGAAATATCATGAAATCACCTTAACTCCGCCGATATTTGCCAATAAAAAATCCGAAATTAAAGAAGAAATCGTTCGCATCATGGACTCTTTACTCGCCCATTTGGAAAAAGGCGTTCAAGAAGCCCCGGAACAATGGATGTGGTTCCATAAACGATGGAAACAGAAACTGAATCCTAAGATTCTTAAAGCCTACCATTACAGCTTTATCCTGATTTTACTACCGGAAGCCGTTTCCGATACTCTCTTATCTCTAACGCAAGATCTTTGTCTTTTATATCAAGGAGCCGATATTTCGGTAGCCATAGCTAAAACAACCACCGTTCCTTTGCCCACAACAATAACTAAGATTATTTACGACGGAATCGAACAAATAAAAACGATCCCTAACAAATTTCAAATGGTCTTTGATTTCATTGATTCCCGAAAATTGCGCAAGTTCTATAAAAAAACCGGCAGTTTAAAAATCTTCAAAAAAAACAAATTCATTAAAAAAGAATGTCATCTCCAACATGATGATATCTTAAGAAAAACCTTTTTGAAACCGCTACAACCCAAAAAAGAGACAAAAAATTATGCTCGCTCATCAAGCTGCTGAGGAATTTTTTTTCCTAAAATATCCATTACGGCAGTTATAGCTACGGTATTAGTACCTTCGGAAGAAGCACTACGACTTAAAACCAAAATTTCATCGTATAAATTTAAAAGACCTTTCTCAAGCGCGTATTCACAAGCTTCTTTTCTCCAAATCGCTCTATCACTACTTTTCGATAACATAGGAAATACTCCCCAACATAAAGCAAGACCTCTATAAACGCTGTCTTTAGACGTAACGGCAATTATGGGTATTTCGGGACGATATTTAGATAAAAAGACAGGAGACACCCCTTCGGTCGTATACACGATTATGGCTTTTGCTTGTCCCGCTTTAGCAATACGCATACATGAAGGACCCAAAGCAGCTAGAGCAGGAGAAAGCGGTAATCCGAAATCAACCACGTCAGTATCAAAAAAGTCCTGATGGGTCAGCGATATTTCCGTGTCTATAATCACGGCTTTCATAATTTTTACAGCTTCAATAGGATAGTTTCCGGAAGCTGTCTCTCCGGATAACATGACTGCGGAAGTTCCGTCATAAATAGCATTGGCAATGTCGGAAACCTCAGCTCTAGTCGGCAACGGATTATTAATCATGGATTCCAACATTTGAGTAGCCGTAATACAAATTTTTCCTTTTTTACGGGAAACATCCGCCATCATCTTCTGCAAACGAGGTACTTGAACCACAGGTAATTCAATACCTAAATCTCCTCTGGCAATCATGATTCCTTCGGAAACATCTGCTATCTTATTGAAATTTTTTACTCCTAATCGATTTTCAATTTTGGCAATAATAGGAAGATATCCTTTTCCGCAATCATTCAAAAATTTCCTTAATTCCAAAATATCTTCAGCATATCTGACAAAAGAAGCGGCTATCACATCAATACCTTGCTCACAGCCGAAGCGTATATCATTGAAATCCACCTCGGTTAAGAAAGGCAAAGGCACCTCAACATTAGAGACGCTGACCGATTTTGACGATCCGAGAAATCCATCGTTTGTGAATTCGATTTCGACTTTTGAAGCAGAAACAATATCCGTTACTACGGCACTGATATAGCCGTCGTCCATAAGAAGCTCAGCACCTTTTTCCAAAACGGAAAATAATTCCTTAGGTTTTAAAGCAACTGCTTCTTTGGTCCCTATATGATCCTCATCATCAATCAAAAAAATTCTTTGTCCTTTTTTAACAAAAAATCCGTTATCTTCGATTTTACCTAAACGAACTTCGGGTCCTTTATTATCCAACATAATGGCTAAAGGAATATCTTTTTCTTGTCGAACCTCTTTTAAAAGTCGAATAATCCGAGCATGTTCTTCATGAGTTCCATGACTGAAATTCAATCTGGCAACATTCATTCCGGCATCCGTCAATTCTTCTATTTTTTCCTTGGAAGAGGTCTTCGGACCTAGGGTACAAATGATCTTGGTATGAGTAAGCATATTTTTCATTCGATAGTTCAAAGTAATAAAGATCCGTTATAATCCGACTTTATATTCGTAAAAAGTCGGATAAACTGCATCACCGAGAGAGACACACTCGAGATAAGATAACTTATAATCGGAGAGAAATCAATGGAAATAAAAATCATTTATCTTCAAAGATTTTCCGTATCTTAAGAAAGAAAATCATTTCAATTTTAATAAATAACAATAAAATCTCTTAAATAAGGTAACATATCGGATTATTCGGTAATATTTTTATAACCAAGTTATGGTCAATTCTATTCATAATCACTCCATAACTTTAAAAAAAATAAATAATCGTAATTTAAAAAATCTCGATCTGGAGTTTTTTTCCGGCGAATTCATTGTTCTCACCGGAATATCCGGATCCGGAAAATCCTCTCTTGCGTTTAATACAATCTACAATGAAGGTAGGCTTAACTATCTTGCATCGGTATCTTCCCGACTTAAAGCATATTTTAAAAATATTTTGCGCGGAGAAGTGGAAAGTATTGAAGGTCTACCTCCTACCATTGCTTTGAGTCAACAATCTATCGTGTATCCTAAGGATTCTACGGTGGGCACTATTTCCGGAATCGATTCTCTGCTGAAACTTTTATATACGCATGCAGCGACCTTTTATGATCCGAAATCGAAACATTCGATTCTCATTCGTAATCGTGAACATATCATGCAGAAAGTACTCTCTTTTCCGCAAGGAACCGAACTTAAGATCTTATTCCCCCTTAAAATCCTTAAAAAAGACATTGTAGACAGCTTGAAAAATCTAGGAAAACAAGGATTTCTAATCGGAAAATTTCAAGGCGTTTATCTTGAAATCGATAAGATAGCAGCCGAAGATATTGCGGAAGAAGAAATCGTGATAGAAATTTTAGTCGATTCCCTCAAAATATCTCTGAGTAATGCTTCAGACATCAAATCCTCTATACTTCGAGGACTTAAAAAGGGAAACAGCCGCGTTAATATAATCGCCGACGACGAAGAATTATATTTTCTTCAAAAATTTTTATCTCCATTCGATGATATCCAATATATGGCATCCGAAAATCACCCCTCTCAAAGAAAAAATTTTCTGCTTGAAGCACGGTTATTCGGAAAAACTTTCCCTGAATTATCCGATCTCACCTTTCTTGAATTAAAAGAATTTTTGAAAAAAACCGTCTTTGAAACGAATGAAGAGCCAGTTGTAGTAGCCGTTAAGGAATCTCTTTTAAAAAGAATACACTACCTGATCGAGCTCGGACTCGATTATTTAAGTTGTCGTCAAAGTACCGATACTCTTTCGAAAGGAGAAACGCAAAGAATAAATCTTGCCTCAGCAATCGGGACGGGTTCCACTGGACTAATCTATGTACTCGACGAACCTTCAACAGGACTTCATCCCAAAGATACCTTGGGATTGATTAAGACAATCCTAGCATTAAAACATGAAGGAAACACCGTCATTGTCGTAGAACACGACAATGATATTATCCTTTCTGCAGATAGAATTATAGACATGGGACCCGGATCCGGAAACTCCGGAGGAAGAATTACTTTTAACGGTTCCGTCAAAGAATTCTTACGAATCTCAGACTCCGTAACAGCCAAATTTTTAAGAAAAGAAAATGAAATCCTTATACCCAAAAATAGGAGAATTTCCGATCGGTATATCATTTTGAAAGGAGCCAAAACTCATAACCTGCAAAACGTTAACCTCAAAATTCCTTTAAAATCCTTAACCGTTGTTACAGGGATATCCGGATCCGGAAAATCTTCCCTTATTAATGACACACTAGTCCCCGGTGTGGAAAACGTCTTAAAAAAACGAAAAGAAATGATGAATCGTTTTGATTCAATCGAGGTTCCCGAAGATATTAGACGCGTCGTCAATATAGATTGCCGATTTTCTAATCAAAACGTCAGATCGACTCTCGTAACTTTTATTAAAGCATTCGATAATATCAGACACTTATTCGCCTCGCTTCCGCTTTCCGAAAAATTCGGTTATTCACCCGCTTACTTTAGTTTCAACTTAAAAGAAGGAGCTTGTCCTGTTTGTTTAGGGTTAGGCATAAACAAATCCGATTTTGGTACGGAAGAATTGTCGATTATCTGTAACTATTGTAAAGGTCTAAGATTTTCAGACGAAATTTTAACTATTCGGTTTCAGGGAAAAAATATCGGAGAAGTACTTAAAATGACCGTTTCCGAAGCTATGAATTTTTTTTCAAACCAATCTTCTATTCAGGACAAAATTTCTCAACTGTGCACGGTTGGACTGGATTATCTGGAATTGGGAAGATCATTAAATACACTCTCCGGAGGTGAAGTCCAAAGACTTAAGTTGGCTTCGGAGTTATTGACTCCGAAACAACAACATACTCTATACATCCTTGACGAGCCGACGATAGGCCTCCATCTTTATGACATTCAAAATCTCGTTAAGATCGTCAATCAATTGCTGATCGATCATACCGTAATCATTATCGAACACAATATGCATTTGGTAAAAACGGCCGATTTAATTATCGATATGGGGCCGGGAAGAGGCTCTCGAGGCGGTCGCGTTATCGATTCCGGAACTCCGGAAGAAATTATAAAAATTGCTTCTCCTACGGGACAATCTCTCAAAAAAGTATTTTCCGATACGATGCCTCAAATCAAAAAGTACTCCAAACACAATATAAGCGTTTCCGATAATATAACGCTCCTCAATGCACACAAAAACAACCTCAAGCATATAAACCTTTCCGTTCCCCGAAATAAGATAACCGTAGTTTCAGGCCCTTGCGCTTCGGGGAAACATTCTTTTCTTATGGGAACGTTATACGCCCAAGGTATGCGTTTTTATGCGCAAACCCTACCCCTAAAAATACGATCTTCATTTTATGACGATGACGATCCTTGCGTGTCTAAGATCACCAATCTCTTACCCGTCATAGCCGTCAAAAAACGAAATAAACATCAAAACTCGGAAAATACGTTAGCTTCCTTAACCGGGATAGATTTCTATTTTCACAAACTTTTTGTAATGCTCGGAGTCGGTTATTGTCCCGCTACCGGCGAACGAATCGTTAACGTAACGGAAGAACACATCATCGATTTATTATTCCGCGAACAAAAAGATTCACTGATTACCGTCGCAGCCCCCATTTCCTTTGAAAAGGTAAAAGAATGTATACGAAAAGGATTCATAAAATTTCTAATCAACGATTCTATAATTGTCGCTGAAGAAATCACTTTTGAATTCAAAAATTCGGATAAAGTAGCCGTTATAATCGATCATTTTAAAGTCAAAAAACGATCTCGAGTAATAAAAGCAATACAAGAAGCTTTATCGATCAATCCTGAGCGTATCTTGATCCATGGCACTTCCCGAAAACATACGTTCTTCATGGGTTATGTTGCACCATCTACCGGTAAAAAATATCCGCCTATAATACCTTCATTATTTTCACCGGATAATTACAAATCTCATTGCACCGAATGTTTGGGAAGCGGATACGGTTATAAACCGGATCTTTTAAAAAACGACTCGCTCACAATCAGACAGATACTAAAATATTTCAGTCCTTTCTTTCCCGAGATTCTCATGCAAGAAACTTTTCAAGGAATTTCTATAGATAAACCCCTCAATCAATTGAGTGATAAACATCTCAACTACTTTTTATACGGAAACGGACCCTCTCTCTCATACGATAATCAAAAACTTGACTGGAAAGGATTTTCTTATTCCTTAAGCGTGCTGGCTAACCGTTCTCCCGCAACTATACGTAAGGAATTACGATCCATCATGAGTAAAACAATTTGCAATTTCTGTGATGGTAGTGGGTTGAATCCTTTTGTCCGAAATATTCGCGTGTTTCAAAAAACAATTATCGAACTTATGAATATGTCGGTAGATGAACTCCGATTATTTATTACCGAAAATATCTCCGATTCGAATGATGTCGATTCCGACTTAAAACGGGAACTGGAAGACATTGAACGCCAGCTGTCAAAACGCTTGAATATTATTCAAAGTTTCGGAATGGGTTATTTACAACCGAAACGGCATGTAAAAACCTTAAGTGACGGTGAGTCGTATAAATTGCGTTTCGGAAACAAAATAATCAATAATCTGACCGGTATTATTTATCTCATGGAAGATCCTTTATCCTATTTTCACCCTGAGGAACAAAAAGTTTTATTCGATGTCCTGGAAGATCTAAAAAACAAAAACAATACGATTATCATTTCCGGAAACAACAAGCAACTTCTCCTTCAAGCAGATAATAAACTTTGCTTCGGACCGGAAGGAGGCGCCAACGGAGGGTACCTAATGCCCTCTATAAGTTCGATAAAAAACAAGATAATCCGAACGTCCTCTTTCGAACGATCGCAAGGTAAGGTTCAAAACCTTATTCTTCAAAATTTTACGAAAAACAATTTAAAAAACATCTCCCTCTCCGTTCCTTTACAATCTTTGGTCAGCATCAGCGGAATATCAGGTTCCGGAAAATCCACACTTGTATTCGAAGGCATACGACCTCAAGCAGAAGTTATTAAAGACATGGAACTTTTTGAAGAAATTGTTGAATTTCAACCTCAAAAACACATGATTTCTCAAAAATCCGATGTAGGAGCCTATTTGAGGCTTACACCAAAATTAAAAAAATTCTTTTCAATGCTTCCCAATGCTAAAAGACTTTGCCTCTCCGAGGATTATTTCAATCCTCGGTCGAAGGAAGGACAATGTTCCGTTTGTCAAGGCAAGGGTTATCAAACATTCGATATTGAAGGTATTGTCTCCTCACGTTCCATATGCCGGGAGTGCGACGGATTTGGGCTCAATCCAATCATTCAAGAAGTTCGTTATAAAAACAGACACTTCGGAGAAATGCTAACAACTTCTTTAGAGATAATCGGTAAATTACTGTCTTTCGACTCCGAATTTAGAGAACTTTTCAAGTTAATATCACTATTCCGTTTAAACGATTTATACCTGGGAAAAAATCTTTGCGAACTTTCCTTCGGAGAATACAGAAAATTACAAATCGTTCAATTTCTCAATAAATATCACGGAAAGCAATGCCTATATTTATTAGACGGAATTTCATCAGAACTGGATGAAAAAGACGTTTTCATTTTAACGGCAACTCTACGAAATCTGGTGTCCAAAGGTAATTCCGTTATTTTTATCGATAATAACCCAGATATGATAAAAGCTTCCCACTTTTTAGTAGAACTCGGTTTCAAAACGAAAAAACAGACAGGGGTTTTACTTTATTCCGGAGAGACGGATAAAATTTTCGAACAAAATGAATCCGTTATTAAAAAATATCTCTAAACTCAAAAATTCCGTCTCAAATTTTGTAACTTAAGCAATGCCTCTCGGGCTTTATCAGTATAATCCAGACAAGAGTAATAGAGATGTTGATGCATGTACAGAGTTTGTTGTTCTTTGACAAAAAGTTTTTCTTCTGAAAATCCAGGATCCCGAGAGAGTGAATACGCCAAAAGAACAAAAGATTTGGGGAAAATTTTATCAGTAATTCCGGAAAAATGGATGATAGCCGACTCTTCTCCCTCAGTCATAGCCAACCAACAACCATACAAAGTAAATATTTCGGAAAAGTCGTTTACCAATTCCTCGGGTGCATACGAATCGAAAAGCTTCAAAAGACTGTCGTAATTTTTACGAAGCAGTTGAATAGTAATAATCTTAGGCAAAATTTTAGACTTAAACGTTGAGGGTTGAAATTTTGAATATAAAAACTCCAATAAAATTTCTAAGGGATAATCCGAACCTGAAATCCATAAACGATCCGTAAAAAAGGATATCAACCGTACCAAGTCTGCCTCTGAAAAATTCTCTTCCTTGAGAATCTTTTCCGCCTCTTGAAAAGATCCTGAAGTCATAAAATCAAGAGCATCTAAAAAAGATCGACAGTTGCAAATCAAATTATCATATTCCGTTCCCTTATAATCGAATAAAACGGAGCCCCGTAACAAAATATTCGGGTCGTATCCCAGATCGTAGATCGCATACATAACATCTCGAAAACCAGTGAGATCTTGATCCTTCAAAACAACGTTAAAATAGTAAGATAAACCGTTTCCCGAAGATAACCAATAGGTTAAACCCAAAGCCGTAAAATATTTATCATTGACATCTAAAGGAGGAATCTCCCAATGACGGGTTAGATCCGTAAATAGATCGAAGCAACCCTCGCTTTGCTCCAAACCCAATTTCAATACCGTCAGTAAAAAAAAATAAGCCGATTTTCGATCATATTCAGCTGATTCATAAAGTCTGTACACCAAATGCTCTTTCAACCTTGAAACAAGAGGATGTTCCGAATAACGACGAATACCTAATTCGAGACACTTGACTTCCTCTTCGATTTCTCCGGTCATCTGATAAACGATAGTCTTCCCTAGATACTCTAGAGGCCCCCCGGAAACAGTATGAAGCAAGGAAAAAATTTCAAGCGCTTCAGCACAAGATTTATCAAATATTCGAGGGCATTGAGAATGTTTGCCTTTTTCTAATAAGGTTAACCCTGCGCAAAACATAGCCTCTCGACTTTCCATTCTTCCGGGAAAAGAAACGGAAATCCGTTTGTACAAGGATAACGCCTTATCATAGTTTTTATTAGCCAAAAAAGCATTCGGAACAGCTAAACAACTCACATATAAATTATGACTACTTTCAAAAATATTGATCTCTCGATTAATTAGCTCCGGTTCTCTAAATAATAATCCTATATGACCGCCTATATCCGGAAGATGACTGATATACGTCAATAACAACCGACCATCCATATAAAAAGATAATTTATTATGTCTTTTTTCTATCACCGGATAATATTGAATGGAATCGTCTAAAAAAATCTTACCCGACCGAATGATTTCTATGGAGTTTTTGAAAAGATAAACTTGAAGACAATTTTCTTCGGATTGTAACCAAAGACAGTACCCCTCAGACAAATGTTTTCTTTCTTCTTTTTCCGGGACCGAGAACAAAAAACCGACACCGGATATTAACGAAGACGGATCTAAATAAGTTTCCAGTTTAATATCTTCGGAGAAAAAATCCTTTGAAATAGCCATCCCCAACCAATTGAAATGATTATTCATACCGGTGATGGCTAAGTGTCCCGTGAATAAAACATTTTCTCTTATTTCCCAACAATCGGGTTGATCAATCAATAGTTTGGTTTTGAAAGACCAGACCGGATTACCTTCCATATAGGAGGATATATCTGCTATGATTTCTTTTACCGATTTGTAACGATCAAGGGGATTAGGAGCTAAAGCCTTCATGGCAATCTTAGATAATTCCATAGGAATATCTCGATAGGGAGCCACTTCTTCAGGAGATAAAAAAAACTCCGTATACAAAGGATCCCTAAATTGTCTCACGGATTTTACGGTTCTGTGAAAAGGAAATTGTAAGGCCAACATCTGATACAACACCACGCCTAGAGCATAAATATCTCCCTGTTCATTGGCAAGGTTCCCTCTCAAACGTTCCGGCGGCATATAATTAGGCGTTCCGGCAATCTTCCCCAAGAGAGTTTTTTCCCCATAAAAACAAGTACCATCCGAAAAACTCTCGTCTGAAGAAATAAAAGTAGCAACTCCCCAGTCGAGTATAATGACTTCCCCGTAAAGCCCTATTAAAATGTTATCGGGTTTGAGATCTCTATGGAGGACGCCTTTGGAATGAGCGTATTCCATAGTATGACATATACTATAAAAAATACGTGTCAACTCGGATATAGAACTATATTCTCCATTTTCTTTTTTGCATGTCTCGAAATTTTGTCCCCAGACCTGTTTAAACACTTCCTTAAGAGAACGCCCCTCTACATAGGGCATGGTATAATAAGTATTATCAAGATCTTCACAAATAGAGTAAATCGGGATTACCCCCGGATGAACCAGACGAGAAGCTATCTTAGCTTCTCTTAAAAAGCATTGTTTTAATCGGTTCGGATTTTTAACATTCGTACGAACTTTTTTTAACGCAATCCTTCTATCGCAAACGGGATCATAGACAAGGAAAACTTCTCCCATACCTCCCTTACCGATCCGTTTTATGATACGGTATGTGTTGCTAACCAAAATTTTTGCTCCAATCTAAAAAAAAGATGTCAACGTTTGCGAAATGTTCGTTAACTCCTGCTCTGATTTCTCTAGCTGATTTTTCTTTTCTTTAACAAGATTTCCGTCAGCTTTACTTAAAAAATCGGCGTTATTCAATAGCAGACTTAATTTCATGATTGAATTTTCAAGACGTTCTTTCTCTTTTTCCAAACGAAGCTTTTCTTTTTCACGAACTGCGTCGGGAACGACTACGGCAATTAAAGCTTCGTTAAAAACACCGGATACATAAAAAACCTTTTCGGGAAGGACATCTATGCAATCGATCTCGGCAACCATTGCCAATGCCTTAACTAAGGAAAAATATTTACACAACCGTTCGTTTGCTGAGACTACATAAACTCGTATGTATGTCTGAGGAGGAATATTCATTTCACCTCTAATCCTTCTTAAGACATAAACGAATTCCATAGCTTCGGCAAAATCGGTAAAAATTATGGGATTATCCAGTTTATCGGTAATTATTCGTGAAGGATACGGTGCCGTCATAAGTGCAGAAGAATTAAGAAGGTTGACGGCACCGACCGTATAAGAATCTTCGGAATAGACCGCTTCATCGGTACAACCCAAAATGTCCTTAAGTCTCAAAAACAACTCTTCCGTAATAAAAGGAGTGATGGGATGCATAAAACCTAAAGAATATATTAAAGCAACCGACAGAACTTTCTTCTTATTTTTTCTTAATGAATCCGAACCGAATTTTCCGAATAAAACGGGTTTTACTATCTCGATATAATTAGAACATAAGTCATTGCGATAAAAGTTATAGGCTAAAGAAGAGACTTTATCGAAATGATATTCATCAAATCCCAAAGCAATATCTTCGAAAAGAACATTCAAGGTACGAAGAATATATAAATCTTCTAAATCCAAAAGCGCTTCATCTATACCTTCAGCCAGATCTTTTATGGTTATATTCTCGATATGTCCGAAAATAAACCTGGCACCGTTCCAAATTTTATTAGAAAAATTTTTAAACTCTTCCAACAACCTATAATCCAAATCAATTTGACTACCTCTATTAGCACAGGCGCACAGAGTCATTCTCAAGGCATCGCAACCGTAAAGTTCAATAACCTCTAGAGGATCTATAACGTTTCCTTTGGACTTCGACAGCTTCTCCCATTTCCCACTTACGTTAGCGGGAACCGGTTTCAAGCCCATATCGTATTCATATTTTTCGGCCCCGGTTATATAAACCAATGAACCGTCGTCTTCAAACTTCTTATAAGATCTTCCGTAAATCAAACCGTGAAGAAATACGTGTTTGAAAGGGATACCCTTTAAATCACCGCACATGAGAATCATTCTGGCTACCCAGAAAAACAAAATATCGCTCCCAGTTACTAATACTGAAGTCGGATAAAATTTTTCCAAATCTTTAGAGTCGCCAGGCCACCCTAAACAACTTAAAGGCCAAAGACCGGAAGAAAACCAGGTATCGAGAACATCCGGATCTTGACGCCATTTTTCCGGTTCGTCAGCCGCTTCAGGAGGAATACCTTCTCCTGGGAAACATATAACTTCTTCCGGATTTTCCAAATTATACCAAACAGGAATTCTATGTCCCCACCAGAGTTGTCTGCTGATGCACCAATCCTCTAAATGATTGATCCAATTAAAATAAGATCGTTTGATTTCTTTAGGGAACAATTCAATTTCTCCCGATTCAACGACTTGTTTCAAAAAAGGAATGAAAGGTTTGACGTTAACAAACCATTGTTTGGATAAATAAGGTTCTATAACAGCATTGGAGCGATAGGATACACCTACTCGATTACGATAAGGCGTTTTAGATATGAAAAGCCCCATTTTTTTCAATTCTTCGATAATTAAATGAACGGATTCATCCTTAGACATCCCTCGAAATATACCGCATTCTTCATTAAGAAGAGCTTCGGGAGTTAAAATATTAATCAATCCAAGATTGTGATCTTTGGCTATCCTATAGTCATTCTTATCGTGAGCAGGAGTTATCTTAACGGCTCCCGTACCGAAAGTAGGATCTATACGATGGTCAGCAATTACGGGGATCAAACGATTAACGAACGGCACTCTAAGTTCTTTCCCTATCAAATGCGCATATCTTTCGTCTTCAGGAGCTACGGCCACGGCCGTATCTCCGAATAAAGTTTCCGGCCTTGTAGTTGCAACGGTGATAACGCCGGACCCATCGGAAATCGGATAATTGAAATAATATAAATAACCTTCTTGCTCGACGTACTCAACCTCATCGTCGGCTAAGGCCGTTAACAAAACAGGATCCCAATTAACCAAATAATCGCCTTGATAAATCAATCCCCGATCATAAAAATCCTTAAAGGCTTTTTTAACCGCAAAACTGGCCTCGTTATCCAAAGTAAAAGATAGTCTGGACCAATCACAAGAACACCCAAGTATCTCAAGCTGAGACAAAATGGTCTCCTGACTACGATTTTTCCAATCGACGATATGAGCCACAAATTCTTCTCTTGAAAAATCCGTCCTTTTTTTACCGGTCAACTTACGCAAATGCCTTTCTACAACGCTTTGAGTGGCAATTCCGGCATGGTCGGTTCCCGGAACCCAACATACCTCATAGCCGAGCATACGCTTATACCGAGCCAAAACATCTTGCATTACGTTGACAAGAGCATGTCCCATATGCAGAATTCCTGTCACATTCGGCGGTGGCATAATGAGAGAATAAGTGGGTTTCAAAGTGTCGGAAGAAGCCTTAAAAAAATCGTTTTCTTTCCAGAACCTATACAAAATCGGTTCGATTTCTTTGTGTTCATATGTCTTCGATAAATTGCTTTTGCTCATTTTAAATAGGCCTTTCTCTATTGTTCAAAGTCCGACAAAATAATAATCTCCGTCCACAAATGATGTTTTCTAGAAGCTATTTCTTCATTTCCGGATTTTAAAATTAATTTATATGAAGATATGCCTCTTTTATGTAGAAAATCTTCCCCTTCTAAAGCATGAATTTTAATCCCCGAAGCGGATGTTAAAGCGTATGTTTTATTCAAAAGCTCTCCGTTCTCATACCTAACCAAAAGATGTAGCTCAATAGGTAGTAACTTTCTGAACTTCGTCGGTAAAGAGTAAAAAATGAAGAGTTGCTGACCTTGAGTTTTTTTGCCTAAACTTTCTTTCAACCCAATTTTACTTGCGGCCTCGTAGCCACTATTCAAATATTCAGTAAATGAATAAAGCATCCCGTGAGGGCAAGAACACCCTGTACTCAATGAGATTAGTAAGAGAAAAATCGAAAAATCGGCAAAAATCCTATGAAACAAAACGCGAACTATAAAAGTAACAATGCGAACACAAATGCAAATAAAGCAAAAGACTCAACAATACCTATAGCAGCAAAACACTTTCCGTAAATTGCCGGAGATCGGGCATAAGCTTGTATTCCGCTTACACAACATTGTCCTTGCATAACGGCAGAAATCAATAAAGCCGATCCCACACTTACAGCCATTGCAATGGATCCGGCAGAAGACAATGAACCGTCTTTAATAGCCCCCATCATAAGTAACATTAGGATAAACCCATAAATAGACTGGGAAGAAGGCATAGCAGACATACCTATAATCTTACCGTGTCCTTCATCAATCCTCGACATAACACCATGAGAAGCAACGCCGGCCATTCCACATCCGATGGCACTACCTATCATTGCCAATCCCAGTAATATAGAGGGACCAACAACAGTCAAATTAACCATATTCACTCCAAAAAGCAACTAAACCCTTTTCAATGTTTACCACAACCAAACAAGTCAGGATAAAGCATGTTATCCTGAACCCAGCTGAAGAAGCAACAAAAATATCTTCGTTAATCAGGCGAAGTTACTTTGACGAAAGGCCGGAAAAGTTTTCCTCCCCCTATAAAACTATAATGATACCATTCGATAAAATTCAAACGAAGACCGTGAATGACTCCACCCATAAGCGAGAGAATGATGTTAATGCAATGACCGGATAAAATAACCATAAATCCCAACGGGGCAATCATACCTGCCCCCATCTTATTAAAAGTCGCCCCCATCATAGCTCCAGCCAGACCCAAAGCGTATATTCTTAAGTAAGAAAGAACATCCGAAAAAACCTGAATAACCTGAGTTAACTCTCCAAGCCCTCTAATCTTATCTTTAATTACGGCAACACTAACAGCCCATAAAATACCTGTTCCCATCAGAATGAGTCCGATTTGCCCCCCCAAAACATATGGTACTTTGAATAAATAATGGATTAATGATACGGCATGCAAATAAACGGGAAAATATAAATAGCCTCCCATAATGAAAAAAACCCAACCCAGAGAAGCAAGATTGAAATTACGATAACGAATCATCCCCATCATAATATGAATAGCTCCTACGAATAAGGAAATCTCCATTAAAACGTTATCTACAAATCTGTCATAAACGATGTCCTTCGTTTCTATTGACCCCGCATGCGATTGAACGCGCGTTAATAAAACCTTTGATTCGGCAACACCCTGAAGAATAGGAAATTCCTGTATCAATTCCTTATAAGAAACCGGTTTGCTCTTTATGAAATATTCGGCTTTTTTAACAGCCAAAATATGAGTGAGGGAAAACCGTTTTAAAGGATTTACGGCACTAAAAGATAATCCGAAAAATGATGTCGTCATCATTCCCCATACGATACATCCTATGCCTAAATAAGAAAATAAACATAAGAATCTTTTAAATTTTGAAGTGCTCTTCTTCTTACGAGTTTTAAACTTCATCAACAATGCCGCGGATAAAAAAACCAAACCGTAACCGGCGTCGTTAATAATCATCGAGAAAAATACGGCAAAACTAAAAAATATCCATGTCGACGGATCCAAATCCGTTGCTCCGGGCGATTCATATATCAATGCGAGATCTTCTCCGATCCGTGACACACCGGTATTTTCCAAATAAACGGGAGGAGAATCCTCTTTCCCGATTTCGACTTTTTCGACATAGACTCCTAAACCGTAAGCCGTATGAAACACTTCATCCAGTTTATCTTCGGGAACCCAACCCTCAATAGCAAAAAGATTGCCGTCAAGTTCAAGATTTCCGAATTCTAAGGCCTCATTTAAAGTCTTTTTATTATATTCATCACGTAAAAATTTTGAGATCAAATCGTGAGCGCCGGTAAGTTGCAATAAACGATCGGAAATTTCCAAAAGCTCTCTTTTCAAAATCAGAGTTTTCTCATACAGCTCTCCGGCAGAAAGAGGTGCCGCTATTTCAATAAACATCTTCAAAGGAAGGTCTATATTTCCCAAAACTAAATAATAATCGAATCCCGCAACGTAAGAAAGATGAAAGACGTTTTCGCAATCAGCGATAGGATCCTTACCTTCACGTCGCTTATGACAGAAAAAACGCACACGCATTCCCGTTATATCTTCCAATTCCCGAAGATGCGAAGAAACGAAATTACCTAAGGGTTGTACTCTAAGAATTTCATTACCTAACGTTTTTAACTCATCGCGAACAGTATGCTTACGAATATTTAATGACAAAGTTTCTTGAATAATATCCGTAGCTGAACATTTATCATCCTCAATGCAAAAATAAGTTTCATCGAAATTCCAATCCGGATCCCTCCGAGAAAAATTTTGCTTCAAAATCTTTAGAGCCTGTAATCCATCTCCTATTTTTTCAGAAAATCCGGAAACATGTTTATCCGAAACAAACTCCACGGATCCTAAGTCGAAGTAAGTCTCAAGAAACTCTTTTTTATCCAAAATATTTCCTACAAACAGACACTTTTTCACATTAATGCGCATTAAGTGATCTCGCTCTCTTAATAACCTTATCTTTTGCCATTTTGATTTGACCGATTTCCATCATATGCCTATCTCCGAAAAAAACGGTAATTTTCCTAATAATTCTCTGACATTCGGGAATTAATTTTTTTTCGAATAAATTAACTCTTACGTTGACTTGTCTGAATTCTTTTTCCAGAATATGCTTTTTTTCAATAGCTACTTGTAAACGAAGTTTCGATATAATAAAAATTTTTACGAGTTTTACTAAAGGATCCAACCATACAGGAGTATCCGTTAAAGAATAACTTACATCAGAAAAAATTACGTCATCCAAAACCGGAACCTCGGCACCGGCAATATTTTCGTAATGCTTGTCTACGGATTGGATCTTTATTATTTTTTTTAAATCACCAAAATAAAAAGGCTGACCGATAAGCTCTTCCGATATTGATAAAACTTCAAAATCAAGTTCATATTGCCTCTCCAATTTTTCAACGAGACTTAAAACATTCTGCACTTCAATCTGTAATAAAGCCTTTTTCAATTTAAGAGTAGGGAGATAAGTCTGAAGTTGACTCAATCTCAATTTTTCGTCTCTCAATTGATTTTTAGTTAATTTTATGCTCATGACACTTACTCAGGCCAGTATTTACAAATCAATTGTTGCTTAATCCCTACTTCTTCCTGTGAAAAGCTTTCACTAAGGATTTTCCAACCTACGTCAAGGGCTTCTTCCAAAGTTATGTTCACCTGTAAAGTCATCAGTCGTTCTTCAAATAATTCCGAAAACTTCAATAATTTTTCATCCCAATGAGATAGCTTGAAGCCCATTGCGGCACAGTCGACGGCGCGACGAGAATCCGCATATAACCGAATCAAGGCATTAGCTAAATCTCCGTGATCCTCTCTGGTTACTTTATTGATGACCAACTGTTTAAGACGAGATAAAGAACCGAAAGGATCGATTTTATTATGCTTAAGATAAAATTGCCCTTCCGTAATATATCCGGTATTATCCGGTACCGGGTGAGTAAGGTCATCCCCCGGCATCGTCGTAACGCTGACGAGAGTGATGGAACCGCCGTTTTCGATATCGACGGCTTTTTCGTATCTTAAAGCTAAATCCGAGTACAAAGAACTCGGATAACCTCTATTTGCAGGGATTTGGTCCATCGTCACCGAAATTTCTTTCAGAGCGTCAGCAAAAGCCGTCATATCCGTCAATAACACTAAAACGTTTCGTCCTTGTTCGACGGCAAATCTTTCCGCACAAGCTAATGCCATATCAGGTACTAAAATACATTCCACAGGCGGATTAACCGCGCGGTGCATAAACATAACCGTCTTATGCGAAAACCCGCCTTTTTCCGATTGCTCTACGAAAAAATTATAATCTTCGTAGGTCAAGCCCATACCTCCAATGATAACGATATCGGCATCAGTTTGTGCGGCTATCCTCATCAAAAGCTGATTATGTTTTTCTCCGGAAGAAGAGAATATGGGAATCTTTTGCGATCTAACCAAACAATTAAATACGTCAATCATCGGAATATTGGTTCTAACAATGTCTCTAGGTACCATACGACATACGGGATTAAAAGTCGGCGTCGAAACCGGAATCGATTCACCGAAAACAGGTTCCCCTCCGTCTATAGGAATACCCATACCATTAAATAAACGACCCAATAATCCATCACCATAGACGACTTCCATGGCGTTTCCCAAAAATATTACCCGATCTCCTGTAGAAATTCCGGATGTTCCACCGAAAACTTGGAGAGTAGTGACATCTTCTTCAAATCTTAGAACGGATGCATAACAGGACCGACCGTCACCACGTTCAACCAAAGCCAAGCAACCCAAGGCAACCCCTTTAGCCTCAACTTTAATTAAATTTCCTTTTATGTTATTGATTTTACTATATATTCTACGCATTATCGGATTACACACCCTTCACTTCTTCTTTTATTCTCAACTGAATTTCCATAAACAATGCTTCATATTCTTCGGAACGATAAACCAAACCATTCAACGTTTTGATTTTACTTTGCAACTCAAGAAAAAAACTTCTTGCCAAATCCGTATCTTTGAAAGCAAAATAATTATCGAAAACATCCCTCATTAAACCGAATAAAGCCAGCTGTCTATCGATCGGACAAAAGGCGTCAACCGGATCAAAAGCATTCTGTTGAAGATAACAGAAATCATAAAGCTCGGCTTTTAAATAAATTTCCATATCCTCTGAAGAAATTCCTTCTTCTCCGACTACTTCCATACGTTTACCGATTTCATCGCCCAACCTTAAAATTCCATTGGACCTCTCTACGGTTTCTCCCCAGAAGTCCATCTTAGAACTATAGATGTCCGATACTCGCTCGATATATTTTGACCAAGAAATCAAAGGATCAATCGAAGGATAACGTCTAGCCGAAGCTCTTTCCTTGGATAAACCGCAAAAAGCTCCGACAACGGAAAGAGTAGCCTGGGTCACCGGTTCTTCAAAATTTCCTCCGGCAGGAGAAACGGAACCGCAAATCGTTAGGGATCCACAACGTCCGTCTTTTAATTCGATTACACCGCTTCTTTCATAAAAAGACGCAATTCTAGAAGATAAATAAACGGGGAATGCCTCTTCTCCGGGAATTTCCTCAAGACGTCCCGATATTTCACGCATAGCTTGAGCCCAACGCGAGGTCGAATCGGCCAAAAGGAGAACATCCAACCCCATTTGACGATAATATTCAGCTATGGTCGTAGCCATATAAACCGAAGCTTCTCGAGCCGCTACGGGCATTGAGGAGGTATTACAAATAATACAGGTTCGATTAATTAAAGGTTTTCCGGTATTGGGATCCGTTAGATGAGGAAATTCTTTTAAAACTTCAACAACCTCTCCCGCACGTTCTCCGCAAGCGCATAAAATAACGATATCAACGGAAGCATACTTAGATAAATGATGTTGCAAAACAGTCTTTCCCGCACCGAAAGGCCCGGGTGTACAAAAGGTACCTCCTTTAAGAATAGGAATTTGCGTATCAAGCACCCTTAATCCGGATACAATCATATCCTTACAATTTTTTTCACGCCCCTCCTTAAGAGGAATCTTAACCGGCCACTTTTGAATCATCGTAAAAGAATACTCTTTTCCGAGTTCGTCTCTTCCCTTAGCTACTACCGTATCTGCAGTATATTCACCCGAAGCAATAACCCATGTTAGGGTAATTTTACGAAAACAAGAAAACGGCAACATAATATAATGATCAAAAATACCTTCCTTGGTAATTCCGATAACATCTCCTCTTACCAACACATCGCCGACACTCGCAATAGATTTATAATCCCATAGCATGTGATCTCCATCTATAGAAGAGACATATTGACCTCTTTTTAAAAAAACCCCTCCGTCCTTTGCTAAGACTTCCAATCGATTTTCCAACCCGTCAAAAATAGTCGTCAATAGTCCGGGTCCCAACTCCGCTTCCAAAAGATGTCCGGAAAAAGTGACCGGACTTCCCTCTGCTATGCCTTCGGTGTTTTCAAAGACCTGAATTTTTACTTGATCACCGATAACTTCGATAATTTCCGCCTTTAACCAAAGATCTTCAACATTAACAAAGGCTATCTCTCCCTGCCGAACATAACCCTCAAATTGTACTTTTAAAAGATTTCCGTATGCTTCAACAACGTAACCTTTGGATGTTTGTTCTTTTATAATCATTACAAAATCTTCTTTATATCATTATCTCTATATCATTAAGTATTCGCTTACTGTTTTTCCGGCTCGAAAAATGATAACAATATGCGGTCATATAAGCTGCAGAACGACCTAGGACCGCATCCGAGTTGAAATAAGAGTCCCTGAAAAGTTCTTCTATTTTATTAAACTCATACAATACCATTTCACGATGCAAGCTATCCGGTAGTTGTCCATAGTCTTCAAAAATATCTCCCAAATCTCGATATCCTAAAGGAGGAATAAATTTAGAAGAGTTTTTTTGCATTAAAATTTGAAGCACAGTAAATTCATCCGTGTTTTCATTTCTGAGAACTCTCGATATATCTTCATTTAAAAGTTTGGCACGAAAACCGGCCATAATCACCCTCAAATCCTGTTTAAAAGAAAAATATTCACGAAGAAAAGCATTGGTAGCGTTCAATCTATAAAAATGCAAAAAATCGCGAATCAAGAAAGAGTAGTTCTCAATTCTTTCTTCATTTGTTTTATACGTATTCAAATAATCCTGTAAAAACGGCTCCATATCGGTTCCGTCATCCCACTGCCGTTTAACCAACAACTGTTCAACGTTATCCTGAGTGACTTCACCCAAAGCTCTTTCCATCTTTCCGCCCGACCAAAAAATGGAAAAATTAATCAAATCAAAACTTCTTGCTAAACACCTAAAAGATTTTTTGTCACAGGAAGAGAGATTTAAAGACATGGTTTCACGAAATGCAGACATATCAAACTTCTTGAAATCCTCTAAACTTATGGGCTCCAAGAAAGAAGAAAGAAAAAAATAACGACTCATAACTTCCAAAAAGGAAATGTTTAATTAACAATGAAGTCGATCAAAGACGCAGACGTAAAAATAAATTTTTGAATCAAATATCCCAGTTTAAAGAATCGGACTCAAAAACCATATCTCTAAAATCCTTTTGTAAAAATCTCACCAATAGATGTTTCAAAGATTCCGCGCTTAAATCCAAAATAACGTCTCGTTCTTGAACTTTCAAACGCACTCCTCCTAAAAAATTTCCCAAAACCACCCCTTCAGAATCAAGTTTATCAAGAAATTCTTTACCTATCAGTTCGTTGACTTTCCTGGGAGATAAATTTGCGGAAATAAACGCAGTCAGATTACCGGTTATTCCTTCTTTCTCTACAGCCGAAATCAAAACCTCGATTAAACGAGCCGCTACATCCGGCATACTCCCAATCGCTTCTAAAACTCGAACCAAAGATGCCTTAAAAAACCGTTCTTCGACGGTTTGCTTAAGAAAATCCAAAACTCTTTTTCCTGACTGGCGCAAAGAAGCTTTTCCTTCTTCTAACTTAGAAGAAACCTCTTTCTTAGCAGATTCAAGAATATCATGTGCTCTATTTTTAGCCGTCAAAACAATCTCTTCTGCCTCTAAAAGAGCTTTAGCTAATATCTCCTCAGCCTCTTTTTCGGCAGGCTGCAAAGTCTTATCGCGCAAAACATCACAAATTTTTTTGAGTTTACTATCGGATTGAAGCTCGTCCATACCACAACCATTTTCCTATTGGATCTAGGAATTCGGATTTATATTAAAGAAAGATTAATTTATGATCCAACCAATTAAATAATTAAAAAAAAATCATGCTTCGAGTAACAATTATTTTTTCGCTAGCAATATTCTTTTTTTCACCTTTCTTCGGTAACATGCTTTTTGCGAAAGAGTCTCGCTTAAACGCACGTCAACAACGTTACGAAATGCTACGTCAATCGTCCAGAAGCAAGCGTTCAAAAAAAACGGTTTCTTCCAAGACTGAACCGACACGTCGAAACAAAAATTCTACGGATAAGAAGCTGTTAGTAACAACTACGTTTGTACAGTTGGAGCAGTTTTCCTTTTCCATTCCTTCCCAATGGCAACAGATCACGGATAAAACGCAGCTTCCCGAAAAATTAGAGGCTTTATGCATAGGACAAACACATATTACACTAACACCTACAATTACGATTGCTTCTGAAAAGACGAAATTGTCTCTTGACGATTATATCAATGTTATTCTCGATTATCATCGTAGGGAAGAAAACACGATAGAATGTTCCTTATTTACGGCATTGGAATCGAAGTCAGGAATTTTTAAAGTTATAAAAGCAGAGAAACTTACCGGATTCGGAGAAACCGCTTTCGTGCAAGCCGTCCTAATCCGAAATCGAACTGCTTACATTTTTACCGGAATCTGTTTGAAAGAAGACATCGCCGATTTATCAAATGCTTTTTTAACATGCGTGTATTCTTTCAAACTGAACACCCAAGAACACAACGGGGATTCGATTGAAAACACATTTACCGAAGTTTTTGACAAACTCCGAGAAGAACACAACACGGAAGACGAATAATAATCCGTTTTAATGACCCGTAACGGAACTTTCACAAGGTTCTCGATAGATACAGGCCTTTTCTATAGCATCAAAAACAAATCGAAGAACAAGTTCTTTTCCCTCCACTTTCAGTCTTAAAACGGCAGGAAAGCGAGTAAGTAAAAGATTAAAAGAGACCTCTATCGATCCATGTTCCGTTGATATGACTATACTGGCATCACCCAAAATATCAGCTGACATCCCGATTTGCTTATATAAATCGACAAATTTTGAAATTTTGATTTCGGTTGCGGAATCAAATCGATAACAAGCCCCACAAATAGGACAGTCAGAAACTTTGATACTATCGCTCTCAGGAATAACGCGTATCTCGCCCTCCGAACAATCAAAACAAGAAAAGATAAGACGAGACAAGTCTTCCATACTTATGAAACTCGATTTAGAAAATCCAACCAATAGCCGATTAATTTACTTTTTCGGAAGCTAATTTCTGCAAAAGGTTTACTACTGAGTTTTCCAACACAACCGTGTCGGCGGAAAACAAACGAATACCCTCGCTTAATTTTTCCGTCGCCATTGCGTCGTCGTTCAATAAATAACGAAAAGCACTTTCGGTAAGATTTATCGGTTCTATATTCAGCTTCGCACCGATCGAAGGTTCCAGTTTTTTAACTACTTCTCCCTCCGTTTGAGCCAACTCTTCCAAAAATTTAGGACTTATAGTCATAAAATCACAACCAGCTAAAGCTAGTATTTGATCAATATTTCTAAATGAAGCAGCCATAATCTCGGTAGAAACCTGAAATTTTTTATAATAAGAATAAATTTGCATAACGGATATCACTCCCGGATCCCTATCTACCGAATAGTTTTCCTTACCCTGATATTTTTGCCACCAATCCAAAACCCTACCTACAAAAGGCGACACAAGAGTGACTTTAGCATTAGCAGCCGCAACAGCTTGAATTAAATTCAAAACCAAAGTTACGTTACATTTAATGCCTTGCGTCTCTAAAAATTGAGCGGCACAAATACCTTCCCACGTAGCAGGCACTTTAATTAAAAACCTATCCCCCGGTATTCCTTCATTTTCAAAAAGTTTAGCAATGAACATACCTCTTTGTACCATTGCTTGCATATTGAAAGAAAGTCTGGCATCGACTTCTACGGAAACCCTTCCGGGAATTTCTTTTAAAATAGTTTTTCCAAAATTAACCAGCAATTTATCCAAAATATAGATAATCGCATCTCGCCCGTCTACGTCCTGTTTCAGTCCCCAATAAACGGCTTCTTCCACTAAAGACTGATACTCGGGCTTCTTAACAGCCTGTAAAATAAGGGTCGGATTAGTTGTTACGTCTTGAGTCCCATACTTCTTTATGAAAGAAACTTCTTCGGAATCACAAACAAGAGTACTAAATTGTTTAAGTTGCTCCAGGAGACTGGCCATATACGCTTTCCTATATCAAATTTCTAAGCTAAACAGAAATTAGCAAACAAGTTTAATTTTTACTATTAAAAGAACGAAATCCTTCCAATAACTCCGTCTTAATTTGAAAAGTCAAAGACCAATTCATCCTGCTCTTTTGCCAAATAATTTTTCACCCTATAGTGACTTTCAAAGCCCGTACCTCCAGGAATCATATGTCCCATAATTACGTTTTCCTTAAAGCCTAACAAATAGTCCGTTCTACTACTACAAGCCGCATCCGTTAAAACACGAGTAGTATCTTGAAAAGATGCCGCTGAAATAAATGATTCCGTACCTAAAGAGGCCTTTGTAATACCTAAAAGCACAGGAGCGGCTTGTGCAGGTCTTCCTCCTTCTTCCTCGGTGCGTTTATTTTCTTCATAAAACTCTTTTTTATGAACATCCTCACCAAATAATAAGGTCGTATCACCCGGATCTACTATACGAACTTTTTGCAACATTTGTCGAACGATGATCTCAATATGTTTATCATTAATATCAACCCCTTGTAACCGATAAACTTCTTGAACCTCATTAACAAGATATTTCTGGAGTTCGCGAACACCACAAATCTCTAAAATTTCATGAGGAATGACCAAACCATCAGTCAATTGCTGCCCTTTAATGACATTGTCGCCTTTTTGAACAATCAAGTGTTTGGTTAAAGGAACAAGATGCTCCTCTTCCATACCAGTTACCTCATCCCTAACAACCAAAATACGCTTATTCTTTTGAACACCTTTAAAATCGACGATTCCGTCTATTTTTGCGATCTCGGCAGCCTCTTCAGGTTTACGTGCTTCTACCAATTCAGCAACCCTGGGCAATCCTCCGGTAATGTCTTTTGTTCTAATAGCACCCCTAGGGAGCCTAGCCAATAACATACCAGGCTCCACATGCTCATCTTCATCTACTGAAATGATAGCACCTGAAGGAATCGCGTATGTTCCTACCAATTCACTCGATTCAAGATCCGCATAAATGGCAATCTGAGGATGTAATTCACCTCTGTGTTGTTTAACAATCAACTCAACTAAACCAGTGTGTTTATTGACTGCTTTTTCAGTAGAAACGCCTTCAACTAAATCTTCATATTTAACAAAGCCCGGTTTATCGCAAATAATCGGAATATTATGTAATTCAACCTCGGCAATCTTATCACCAACTTTAATTTTCGAACCATCATCAATAAGGATCTTAACACCCAGTTCGACAGGAAAGACTTCTAAACTTTCAATCGATCGAGTACTAAGCAATTTCTTATATTCATCCAATCCTCGTCCTTCGTCTCTAACGATATGAAGAGCTCCCTTTTTATTAAGGACCAAATAATCCCCATCCTTATTGGAGACTACTCTCAAATCCATATAAACTAAAACGCCGTCGTAATCCGAAATAATTTCGGGAATAAATGTGGTTGCGGCAATCCCCCCCAAATGGAATGTTCTCATGGTTAATTGAGTACCGGGTTCACCAATAGATTGAGCGGCAATAATTCCAACGGCCTCTCCTTTGCCTACCAATTTGCCGTTAGCCAAATTTAACCCATAACATTTTGCACAAATTCCTCTTCGACTCTCACAAGTTAAGGTCGAACGTATTTTGACCGATTCTAACCCCGAATCGTCAATTCTTTCCGCAGCTTCCGAAGTCAAAATTTCACCGCATTTAGCTAAAAGTAAACTCTTATCTCCCGGTTGATAAATATCCTCTGCAACCGTACGACCGTATACCCGATCTTTCAAAGGCAAAAGCTCTTCCGCACCCTGTTTAACGGCAGAAACTTCGATGCAATTCAAAGTTCCACAATCATGTTCCGTCACGATAACGTCTTGCGCTACATCAACTAAACGTCTCGTCAAATAACCGGAATCGGCTGTTTTAAGCGCCGTATCAGCCAACCCTTTTCTGGCACCGTGAGAAGAAATTGAGTATTCCAGAACTGTCAAACCTTCTCTGAAATTAGAAGTAATAGGAGACTCAATAATGGCACCCGTCGGTTTTGCCATCAATCCCCTGAGAGCACCTAACTGTTTCAACTGAGATTTATTACCCCGAGCACCCGAATCAATCATTAAAAATAAAGGATTATGCTTACTATTGCGCAACTTACTAATTTCTTCATATAAGGCGTTTGATAACATATCGGAAACTTCCGTCCAAATACTAATAGTCTTGGAATGTCTCTCACCATCAGTAATTATCCCTTCTTCATATTGTTTCTTAACAAGAGCAACTTTACCGTAAGCTTCTTTCAAAACATCAGGCTTCATAGGAGGTACTTTAACATCTTTTAATCCCATGGATACAGCAGCTTTTGTAGCTTGCACGAATCCCAAATCCTTAAGATCATCTAAGAAACGAACCGTTGCTTCAAGTCCCACTTTCTTATAACAATTAAGAATCAACTCACTGATACGCTTACTAGGCATATTATAATTTTGAAAACCAAGCGCTTCGGGCACTATCGTATTAAAGAGAACTCGACCCGGAGTCGTTTCAATAATCTGACCGTCAATACGCACTTTAATTCTTTCGTGAATATGCAATCCCCTTCCGGTTTCATCCAATCTACCTTCCAGCGGTTCATCTATAAAACCACCGACATTCAAAGCCATTAAAACTTCTTTAACATCCCTAAAAATCTTTTGTTTTTCGGGAAAATAAGTCGGATCGGCCATAAGGTAATATAAGCCTAACGTCATATCTTTCGAAGGAATGGCAACAGGCTTTCCGGAAGAGGGAAGAAAAATATTATCCGGCGCCATCATTAAAATTTTAGCTTCTAGTTGAGCTTCTACAGATAAAGGCACGTGAACAGCCATCTGATCTCCGTCAAAATCAGCATTGAAAGCTGCGCAAACCAAGGGATGCACTCTAATAGCTTTTCCTTCTATTAATACAGGCTCAAAAGCTTGAATACCTAACCTATGTAAAGTGGGAGCCCTGTTTAATAAGACGGGATGACCTTTAATGATTTCCTCCAAAACGTCCCAAACCTCAGGAGCACCTCGTTGAATCATTTTTTTGGCGGAACGAATCGTGTAAACACAACCTAAATCTTTTAAACGTTTAATAATAAACGGCTCAAAAAGCTCCAAGGCCATTTCTTTAGGGATTCCGCATTGATTGAATTTCAATTCCGGACCGACTATAATAACAGACCGACCAGAATAATCGACCCGCTTACCTAAAAGATTCTGTCGAAAACGACCGTTTTTTCCTTTTAACATTTCAGACAAAGACTTTAAAGGACGATTCCCTGCTCCCATTACAGGATGCCCATGCCTTCCGTTATCGAATAAAGCATCTACCGCTTCCTGCAACATTCGCTTTTCATTTCTGACAATGACTTCGGGAGTTTTCAATCTTAAAATAGCCTTAAGACGATTATTTCTATTAATAACTCTTCTATAAAGATCATTTAAATCGGAAGTTGCAAAACGGCCGCCATCTAAAGGGACAAGCGGTCGTAAATCCGGTGGAACTACAGGAATCGTTTTCATTACCATCCATTCAGGACGATTCGAAGAAGAAACAAACCCTTCAACAATTTTCAGACGTTTCGCCAGCTTCATACGAGCTTGCTGCGATTTAGTTTTTCTTAGTTTCTCTTTCAGCTCAACCAATAAAACCTGAAGATCTTCAGACTTCAAAAGATCGTAAACAGCTTCTCCGCCCATTTTGGCAACAAATGAATCCTTACCCCACTTTTCTATGGCTTCCCTATATTGATTGTCATTCAACAACTGTTTCTTAGAAAGTTCCGTCTTACCAGGGTCTACGACAACGCTTTCTTCATAATAAATGATTCTTTCTAGATCGGAAGCTGTCATACCTAAAACACTTCCCATTCTTGAAGGAGTAGTCTTAAAAAACCAGATATGCACAATGGGAACAGCTAACTCGATATGAGCCATTCTTTCTCGACGCACCTTAGATAAGGTAACTTCCACCCCACAACGATCACACACAATTCCTTTGTGTTTAATCTTTTTGTATTTACCGCAACAACATTCCCAATCTTTAGTTGGGCCGAAAATCTTTTCACAAAATAGCCCCCCTTTCTCAGGTTTGAATGTCCGGTAATTAATCGTTTCAGGTTTTTTAATCTCTCCACAAGACCATTTATCTCGGATAACAATATCCGATGCTATGCCAATCTGTAATTTGTCAAAAAGACTCTCCTTATTTTCGGAAAACAAAGAGTCTTTGGAACCTTCTCGAAACATTCAATCACATCCTTATCAGATATATATTTTTATACTTCTTCTACTAACATCGGACGTACGTCTAAACCAAGCCCCTGCATCTCTTTTATAAGAACATTGAAAGATTCAGGCGTCCCAGAGCGTAGTAGATTTTCCCCTTTGACGATCGATTCATAGATTCTTGTTCTTCCCGAAACATCGTCTGATTTAACAGTTAATATTTCTTGCAATACGTGAGCAACTCCATATGCCTCCAACGCCCAAACTTCCATCTCTCCGAATCGTTGTCCTCCCATTTGAGCTTTACCACCCAAAGGCTGTTGAGTGACCAAAGAATACGGTCCTATCGATCTGGCATGAATTTTATCAGCAATCAAGTGACTAAGTTTTAACATGTAGATGTACCCGATAACAACTTTGTTATCAAAACGTTCGCCTGTTTTCCCATCATAAAGAAAAGATTTTCCATCCTCAGGCAAATTTTGCTCGCTCATCATCTCCCAAATACGATCTTCCGGGAAACCTTCAAATACAGGACTCTTTACGTAAATACCGGCTTTTTTAGCAGCATAACCCAAATGCGTCTCCAAAACTTGTCCTAAGTTCATCCTTGAAGGCACACCTAAAGGATTAAGTATCATTTCAACGGTTTCCCCATTAGGGAGATAGGGCATATCAGCTTCCGAAACAATCTTGGAAACCACGCCTTTGTTTCCGTGTCTTCCAGCCATTTTATCCCCGACCTGCAATTTTCTCTTAGAAGCAATATAAACCTTAACTTGACGAATAACGCCATGATCAAGATCAGCATCTCCTTCCTTGATTTGCTCGAATTCCGTTTTATAATCCGTTTCCAATTTTTGAATCGTAGTCTCGCAATCTTTCAAAATCTCTTTCAAAACCGTATAAAGTTCATGAGAAGGCATGATCAAATCTACAAGAGATTCCTTTTCAATTTTTTCAATTAAATTTTGATCAAAAATGTCACCCTTATATATCAAGATATCAGCTGATCGCCTATGAATAATATTATCGGGAGCCGTCTCGTTTAATAAAAGAGCCCCTAATTTTTCGTGGCACTCGAGCTTCATTTCGGCCAACTTATTTTTATAGTCTCTCTGTAAATCTTTTAAATGAACCGCTTCTTCAACCAATTCTTCATCGGTTTTAGATAAACGATCTCGTCTACTAAAGACTTTAACATCCATAACGACACCTTCCGTACCCGGAGGAACCGTTAAAGAAGCATCCCTGACATCAGCAGCTTTTTCACCGAAAATCGCTCTTAATAAACGTTCCTCAGGAGCCAATTCCGTCTCGGATTTAGGCGTAATTTTTCCGACTAAAATATCACCGGGCTTAACTTCGGCACCAATACGAATAATGCCGTCATCTCCAAGATTAGCCAAAGCTTCTTCCGATACATTAGGAATATCTCTTGTAATTTCTTCTTTTCCTAACTTAGTATCTCGAGCTGTTAATTCAAATTCTTCTATATATACGGAAGTATAAGCGTCTTGTTTAATCAACTTCTCGGAAATAATAATGGCGTCCTCAAAATTATATCCATACCATGGCATGAAGGCTACTAAGACGTTTTTTCCTAAAGACAACTCCCCTTTATCCGTAGCCGAACCGTCTGCTATAACATCACCGGCAGTAACAACATCCCTTATAGAACACAAAGGTGTCTGATTAATACACGTTCCTGAATTGGAACGAATAAATTTTTTCAAATAATAAGTCTTCTTAATCGTCGGATTATATTTGGGCGCTATAACAATAATATAACCGTCGACATAATCAACTACTCCGTCTTCTTCCGCAATAATCAAAGCACCCGAATCCTTCGCTGCTCTTAATTCCAATCCAGTACCAACAACCGGAGCCTCTGTTTTCAATAAAGGTACCGCTTGTCTTTGCATATTCGATCCCATAAGAGCTCGATTGGCATCATCATGCTCAAGAAAAGGAATCAAACCCGTAACTATCGAAACGAGCTGTTTTGGAGACACATCCATATGTGTAACCGTTTTAGTATCCGTCTCAAAGGCTTCTCCCTTATATCTGGCCCAACAAACGTCTTTGGCAAACATATTGTATTCATCCAATTTAGCCGAAGCCTGCGCAATAACACATCCTTCTTCAACATCTGCCGTCATATACTCGATTTCGTCCGTAACAACATCATCTTTCACTACACGATAAGGAGTCTCAATAAAACCAAACTCATTAATCTTAGCAAAAGCAGATAAAGAGGTAATAAGCCCGATATTAGGTCCTTCCGGAGTTTCGATCGGACAAATTCGACCATAATGACTGGAATGAACATCTCGAACCTCAAAACCAGCCCTTGCTCTATCCAATCCACCAGGCCCTAAGGCAGATAACCTTCTTTTATGAGTTAATTCTGCAACCGGATTCGTTTGATCCATAAACTGAGATAACTGGGAACGTCCAAAAAAATCTTTCAATACACTGACTAATCCTTTAGCCGAAATAATTTTTCCGGGAGTCAAAGTATCCGAAGAAAAATCAAAAAGATTCATTCTTTCTCTAATAATTTTTTCCATTCTAGCCAAACCGGATCGACACTGATTCTGAATCAATTCTCCAACCGATCGAACGCGACGATTAGCTAAATGATCGATATCATCCACCAAAACTTTATCGTCACCTAGTTTTAAACGTATTAAATATTTGATAGCCCCTATTACGTCTTCTTTTCTTAAAATCACCTGAGATAAGGTCTCATCGTCAATTTCAAAACCTAATTTTTTATTCAATTTATAACGACCGACACGACCTAAATTATAACGCTTAGGATCAAAGAACAATCGCATAATGGTAGATCTGGCATTCGCTAAAGTAGCAGGCTCTCCGGGACGAACCTTCCTATAGAAATCTTTCAATGCCGCTTCATAAGAATCCGTAGGATCTTTAGCCAACATTTTAATGACAGGATGCGCTTCATCCGCCCCCACGGCAATTTTTAAAGGTGAAATTCCCGCATCCAAAATCCTTTTTAACATTGCCGTACTTAGTTTTTCACCAGCTTTTCCGTATATAAGCGACGTACTTTCATCCGTTACGTTATCAGCTAGAACACGCCCGACCAAATTAGAAAAATCTCTTTCACTTCTAACGGAAATTTCTTCAACAGGGAAAAATTCTTCTATGATATCTGCATCAGAGGAATACCCTAGCGCACGAATAAAGGTCATAGCCAAAATTTTACGACGACGCTTTTTCCTATCAATATAAATATAAATCAAATCATTAACATCAAAAGTGGCTTCCAACCAACTTCCTCGATAAGGAATTATACGAAAAGAGAAAAGAAGATTTCCTTTAGGATGCCTCTCCTGTTCAAAATTGATCCCGGGAGAACGATGAACTTGAGAAACTATAACCCTTTCAGCACCGTTGATGATAAAAGTTCCTTTGTCGGTCATAATAGGAATCGTGCCCATATAGACCTCTTCTTCCTTAATACCGGTTTCATCCGTTAAGCGAAAACGCACTTTTAAAACAACACTGTAGGTAACCCCTCGTCTTATGCATTCTTCAGGAGAATACTTCGGAACGCCAAGATTATAAGAGATATACTCCAATATAGTGGCTTCGTTATAAGATTTAATCGGAAAAACTTCGTTAAAGACCTCTTCTAGTCCAATGTTCTCTCTTTCTTCAGGTAATTTATCAATTTGTAAAAATTGGTTATAAGACTTAATCTGAATTTCAATGAGATTCGGAAGATCTAAAATATCCTCCTTTTCCGTGAAGCTAACCCGTTTTGGGCACTTTAACATGCAAACTCTCCGTTATTTTGGACTAAAAAAACAAAAAACATCAACGAGAACACAAAGACATGTCCCCTTAAGACGACGAAAAAATTCCGAAAAACACAACGAAAAAATAAAGATACTTAATCATATCTTTATTTTTTCAAACGTTTTCAAAATTACATTCCTTTTATTACTGCTTTAGCACCAGCTTCTTGAAGTTGTTTTACAAACCCTTCGGCATCGGCTTTGGAGATTTTTTCTTTAACGACTTTAGGCAATCCTTCCGTCATCTCTTTAGCTTCTTTTAACGCTAAACCAGTAACTTCACGAACAATCTTAAGAACGCCTATTTTTTTATCAGCAGGAACTTCTTCTATAATAACCTGAAATTCAGTGGGCTCGGCAGAAGTCGCTTCAGCTTGTCCACCCATCCCGGCAGGCATAGCCATCATGGGAGCAGCTGCAGTTACATCCCACTTCTCTTCAAGCATCTTCTTCAACTGAGACATCTGCAATACACTCAATTGACTCAACTCTTCAACAAGTTTTTCCAAACATTCCGTAGTCACTTTATTCCCCTTTTGTATTCTTAATAACTATATAAATAACTAAAAACTAATCCTTTTTAATTTTCTCTTCCATACACAACAAAACACCGGTAAGAACAGCCTGAACAACACCAATCATTTGAGACATAGAAGCTTGTAAAACACCCAAAAATTGCATTTTCAGTTCTCTCAAAGAAGGCAATTTAGCCATCGCCAATACTTCTTCAGACGAAAAAATCACACCGTCAACTTGACCACCAAGAAAAACCAACGCGTCATCATGCTTTTCACTAAATTCCAAAACATTCTTCATAACCGCAACAGGATCTTTAAAAGCAAAAACAACCCCTAGATGACCTACAGAATCTTGTACATCGAACTTTATTGACATTTTTTCCAAAGCTTTAAAAAACAAACGTTTTTTAACAACTTCAAATTCGGACGAAGCGCTAGCCAAGCCGTTTCGAAAAGCTCTAGCATAATCAGCAGTAAACCCCGAATAACGCATTAAGACAAATCCCTGAGATTCAGAAAACTTATCTTCTATCTCCCGCAAGAGCAAACCTTTTTCTTCTTTCATATTAATCCTTAAGAAACCAGAAAATCTTTAAAATCAATCCTAACACCAGGCCCCATAGTCGATGACAAGACACAAGACACAAAATACTGCCCCTTAGCACTTGAAGGTTTAGACTTCAAAATGGCATTAACAAAAGCATTAACGTTATCACACAACGCTTCCGAAGAAAAAGAGAGCTTCCCCAAACCCGCATTACAAACACCACTTCTATCGGACTTAAACTCAATCTTTCCCCTTCTTAATTCACCAATGACCCCCGAAACGTCATTCGTCACGGTCCCAGCCTTAGGCGTCGGCATCAGACTTCTGGGACCTAAAATTTTACCCAACTTTCCAACTTCCCTCATCATATCGGGAGTCGCCACAACTACATCAAAATCAACCCAACCGGACTTTACTCGTTCAATAAGATCTTCACTTCCGACAAAATCAGCACCAGCACTCAAAGCTTCCTGAGCCTTCTCACCGGCAGCAAATACTAAGATAGATATCTTCTTTCCGGTTCCATGAGGCAAAGACACACTCCCTCTTATTTGTTGATCACTTTTTTTAGGATCTATCCCTAACTGCAACGAAAAATCCAAAGTTTGATCAAACTTTATGGAAGGATACGATTTTAAAAAGCCAACGGCATCCTTAAGAGAATAACTCTTAGAAAAATCCAGAGACCCGTAAATCTGTTTCATTCGTTTACTACACTTCGTCATAAAAAACCAACTCGTCCTTAACTATAAAACATCAACACCCATACTACGAGCAGTGCCGATAACCATCTTTTCTGCCGATTCGATGGAAACAACATCCATATCCTCAAATTTACGTTTTGCAACGGAAGCCACCTGCTCTCTCGAAAGCTTCCCAACTTTGTCCCTATTAGGAGTTTTCGAACCGGACTCTAACCCCAATTCCTTCTTAATCAAGGAAGACACTGGAGGTTGCTTGGTAATAAAACTGAAACTTTTATCGACATAAACCGTAATCACGACAGGAAGCAATTCACCACTCCTATCCTGAGTAGAAGCGTTAAACTCTTTACAAAATCCCATAATATTTACCCCAGCAGCACCCAGAGCTGGGCCTATGGGAGGAGCAGGATTAGCTTTACCACCAAGAATCTGCAATTTAATTATTTTCAATACTTTCTTCGACATACTAAAACCTAAAGAAGATACGCTCAACCCAAACGCAAAACCGGCAAAGGAGCATTATAGGAAGAACAACATTTACAATATACTGTTTTTATCGTTATCGTTTAAATTTCCTATTCAGGACCTGCTTCTTCTATTTGCCAGAACTCAAGATCATCAACTTGAGTTTCTCGACCAAAAATGGAAACCATAACACTAACACGCCCTTTGTCATGAAATACTTCGGAAATGACCCCAACAAAATTAACAAAAACACCGTCGTTAATTTTAACTCTGGAACCGATTTCAAACTGATGTTTTTGAACAACTCCAGATTTTTTCTCTTCAAGATCTTCTAAAATATTCCTGACTTCATCTTCACTAAGAGCATTAGGAGACTCCCCCCCTAAAAAGTCAATAACCCCCGGAGCTTTCTTAACATAATGCCATGAATCATCAGTTAAATTCATTTTGATCAAAACATAACCAGGCCAAATAGATTTTTCGACGACCTTTTGCTCTCCTTTTTTGACCTCCATAACATTCTCTATAGGCAAAACGACTTCTTCTAGTAAATCGGACATTCCAGAAGATTCTTTAAAATCCTCCAAGACTTTCTTAACTTTTTTTTCTTGAGCCGTAAAAACCTGAACAACATACCATTTAAACATACAACTAACCAAAGATAAATCCCATTACGGCTTCCAATCCAACCAAAAGCTTACGAATAATTAAATCTATTGAATAAATCAACACACCGAAAGTCAAAACACTCAATAAAACCACCTTGACATAACTCTGCAAATCCTTTTTGCTCGTCCAATCTATTCTCTTAATCTCGTCCCAAAAACCACCGTAAAAATCGGAAAACTTTTTCCAACGATTTAACTTAGATTTTACACTCTCTTTTTCCCGCTTATGAACTTGAACCATAACACAAAAAACTAAAAATTATATATCGGGTGCGAAGGGAATCGAACCCCCGACCGGCGGCTTTGGAGGCCACTGCTCTACCAAACTAAGCTACACACCCTAAAACAGAAAAGTTTTGTTCTTTTCTGTTTTTAAGGAAATACTATAAAATCTGAGAAACGGTTCCAGCACCTATCGTCCTTCCGCCTTCTCGAATAGCGAATCTCATTCCCTCCTCAAGAGCAACAGGACAAATCAACTCGACAGACAACTCAACATTATCGCCAGGCATTACCATTTCATTTCCTTCAGGCAGAGTAACAACCCCAGTAACATCTGTCGTCCTAAAGAAAAATTGAGGCCTATATCCAGTAAAGAAAGGCTTATGACGACCTCCCTCTTCTTTTTTCAAAATATACACTGCAGACTTAAATTTAGAGTGCGGCTTAACACTGTTAGGAACACAAACAACCATTCCTCTTTCAACATCATTTTTACCGACACCTCTTAAGAGCAAACCGACATTTTCCCCCGCTTGCCCTTCAGACAACTCCTTGCGAAACATCTCAATACCCGTAACAATAGTATCTCGAGTATCTTTTAATCCAACAATCTGAACTTTATCAGAAACCTTAACGACCCCTCTTTCAATACGCCCTGTAACAACGGTACCTCTTCCGGAAATCGAAAATACGTCCTCAACAGGCATCAAGAAAGGCTTATCTATCTCCCTTTGCGGAGTGGGCACGTTGTCGTCAACGGCTTGCATCAATTCACGAATCTTAGCCACATAATCGACATCTCCTTCCAGAGCCTTCAAAGCCGAACCACGAATAATAGGACAACCTTTATAACCCTTTTCTTCTAAAAGCTCGTTCAGCTCCAACTCCACCAAATCAATCAATTCGGCATCTTCTTTGGAAATCATATCAACTTTATTTAAAAATACGACGATATAAGGAACACCCACTTGTCGCGCCAAAAGAATATGCTCTTTCGTTTGCGGCATAGCCCCATCAGTAGCCGACACGACTAAAATAGCCCCATCCATCTGCGCAGCACCAGTAATCATATTTTTAACGTAATCTGCGTGACCCGGACAGTCTACGTGAGCATAATGTCGACTGGATGTTTCATATTCAACGTGAGAAGCAGTGATGGTAATTCCGCGCGCCTTTTCCTCCGGTGTATTATCAATGGAATTATAATCACGAAAATCAGCCAAACCATCACCCGCAAGAGCTTTAGTAATAGCGGCCGTTAAAGTCGTTTTACCGTGGTCAACGTGTCCAATTGTTCCTATGTTGACATGCGGTTTATTTCGTTGAAAAGTTTCTTTTGACATTTCAAGAATCCTCTTTTATTAAGTGTACAATCTGCTATATTCGTGGCTTATCCGGTTGCCTAGAATAGGAGTTGAACCTACGACCTTTTGCTTACCATGCAAATGCTCTACCACTGAGCTATCCAGGCTAGTCAAACAATCCGGGGAGCTAAAAAAAACGCCTAGTCTATGCTACCCGTTCAAAATAAGCAACAGAGAAATAATAACTCTATCTGTGTCTATATACGACACGAGCTTTTGTTAAATCATAGGTAGACATTTCCACCGTGACCCGATCTCCAACCAAAAGCCTAATGTTACTCATTCTCATTTTACCGCAAAGATGAGCGGTTACGACCATACCGTTCTCCAAAATCACCCGAAAACTCATGTTCGGAAGAAGCTCTTCCACTTTTCCATCAAGAACGATAGTATCTTCTTTTTTTGCCATAATCTCCTGCATCCAATATATTCACCGAACATCTGCTTATTCGAAACGATTCGCTTACTTATTCATGTTCATAAAAAACTTGAAATAAAACTTTCGAAAATCCAATCCGGATTTCCACAACAGAATTACAAAGAATACTTAACTGGAATCTTTTTAGAAAGCAAAAAATTAATTTTATTAAAAAATAAAAAACAAAACACCATATTTATAAAAAATAAAAAAATAGATAAAATAGTTTGTTTTTTTTATATTAAATATAAATGTATAACATATCTCAATCCAATTCTTACTCCACTTTTTTTATGGCGTCCTCTCAAGAAGACGACGAGCCCCCTATCCAGAACGTTGAAACTCAAGTTACGACAATCGCACTCCCGCTTTCAAAAAGAATTTTAAATCAGACTAAATTAGTAGCCGTAAGAATCGGTTTGTTTTTAAGGGATAATTGGAAAAAAATCGTCCTTTATCTCCTAACTTGGCTGATAATCATCGGTTGTTACGGCGCTCTGTGCGGATTCGAATGCGTTGCTCTTCCTTTCACTATTTGGATGAGTATCGGTTTCGGATTAGGATTTATTTTCGGTATTATTACGGCTACATTGCTTGATCCTAAAAACAAATGGAACGGAAAAAATAGTCTTTGGGATCTCATGAACCTGGGGTTACTTCAACTGGATCCGAACGGAACCAGGCAGGTACTGTTAGCTGTGGTTATAACTGCAATTTCCACATCTTTAGTTGTTTTTCCTCAAGTTCTGGGTGCATTTTTAGGATTTTGTGCAGGTAACCAACTCGGCGTTAAAATGTGCTATGGCATAAAGCTTGGTACCAAAGATCAGCTTCTCTCCCCAAAAAAATCGAAAGAAATCAAGGAATATGAAGAAGCGCGCACTACACACTCTTTAATCAAAGAAAATTTAATTCTAAAAAAACACAACCTAGAACTCCAACATCGAATGGACCTTCTTGAAGCCCGTTTTTCAAATATGGAAAGAAATCAGACAACGGATTCGACCGAAGAAGAACCTAATGTAACAATAGAGACAAACTCAAGAACAACAGGACCCATTACCCATTATTCCGAAAGGATATTAGAATTGAATAACAGAATAAAACGATGCAATGTTATCATCAGTGGACTTAGCGCCTACTTAAATAATGTTTCCGATTCTTAAAATTACGGTTAAATTAGGTCTAATTTCATGGATTTCAGTAGTTGTATCGACAAACAAACGGATCTATGCCGTATATTTTCAAAATCTTCTTCTCAAGACGAGATTTATAAAACTCTGATTTCATTAAAAAATCGACTGCCCTCTTTCGAAAAAAATAAAGCCTGTGACAATAACTTGGTGCGGGGTTGTCAAAGTAATCTTTGGATATATTCAAAAATGGAAAATGGTAAAGTCTTTTTTTTCTCAAAAGCGGACGCTCTTATATCAGCCGGAATTTCCGCTCTATTCGTTTTGTCTTATTCCGATGAATTGCCTGAAACCATTTTAGGTTGTCCTCCGATGTTTTTTGATAAACTGAATTTGAATAATCTTTTATCACCCGGCCGATCTAACGGTGCCTTGTCCCTACATCTCAGAATGAAACAACTCGTTCTTCCTTATTTGTCTTCTTCCAAAAATATTTATTGATAACAAACGAAAAGAGAACAAAAAATTTATATTTTTGAGAAAGATTTATAGAAGAATTTCTTGAAGTATGGCTCTAATTTCCGGTAGAATCCATAGCCCTCGGTGTCTTTTAGGGGCAGTAGCTCAGAGGTTAGAGCTGCGGACTCATAATCCGTTGGTCGCGGGTTCAATTCCTGCCTGCCCCATTTTTAAGACTCTGATTTCATAAAACAGCTCGCAATGCCTGCCCGTTCCAATCAAAAAAAACCTAGGTTCAATTAAGATAATGAATGAAAATATTCTTTTTGAATATTCCGGTTGATATTCTCAAATACCTTAACACCAATAAATACTTTAGCTTTATAGTAAAAATTCTAAACTTAATCGAATTCCTAAATTTAAAAATAATAAAATGAAACAAAAAAGCCATATCAAATTAAGCGTTTCATTACTGAAGGCAAGGTATAACCTACACGATATTGTTCCGTTCCGAACAATTTAAACCGAAAAAAAACTATGTTCGGCATATTAATGTTTAAGTCTCTTTTCCACTAAAAAACCATTCCGTCTTGCTTTCCTGTGTATTTTGGTACAACAAGACCTATCAATTCAGATATAACTCACTAATCACTAGTTGGATAGAAAAAATCCGGAATCAAACTGCGAATAAAGTTAGACGATCAACAAAAATGATTTAATAATTTTTAACTATAACAATTGAAAAAAAAACATATTCTAAGATACCATCCAAACTCGAAATCCCGCTCATATCATTCTTCGGGTGCTTTTATTCAATCATTTTCTTAGGAGAATTACATGCACTTGTTATCTGAATCTTTCCAAGTAAACAAAATTAAGGTTTTTGATCAGACAATTTACGATTCTTTGGCGACAGAAAAAACCGCTTCTCATAAAGAAAATGAGAAGATATTCAGCAGCTTCATTTCAAATTTACAGGTAGAAGATTTTTCTATTCAGGTGAGTATACCTACATGTTCTAATATAGAAGCTTCAGATCAATTGCCAAACATTCTTTCTCCAGAAGATTATCAGCTGATATGTTCCTGCGAAGATGATCTGGGCTACCATTATCAGGTTCTTGAACCCGTTTTTCTTACTCCCGTAGCCTATTGTATCGTTCAGAAGAGCTTAATAAGCTCATCCTTAGATCTTGATTTAATCGATGAATTAAAAACGTGTTTAATAAACAGCAGTCAAGACGGTTGCGTTTATCAAATTACGACTCCTATGCTGATGTCAGGAGAAAATAATGCCTCTAATGCCTCTTATGAGCTTATCAAAAACGTAGGTTTCTTGGGTAAGGCTCTAAATATAGTGACGTTGGATCCCATTAATTTGGTGAGTTCACTTTCCTCTATTAATGCCTTGGATTATTCATTTACGGAAGAAACGGCTATCCTCAGCTCCGACGCAAGGTATGGCATTCCTCCGGGAACCAAATTAGAACCTCGATTTACTTCGAGCGTAAACATAGATTCTTCGATTTTTGAAGAAAAAACTTCTTTTTCCAATACGTTCTCCGCAACGGTTTCGATCAACATTCCTCTCCCTCTTATCTCTTCTGCTGTTAAGGGAACTGGGGCCGTTGCAGTTGCATGTAACTCAGCTCCTAATGGGGAGGAAGCGGCGACTGAAAAAGCTGCTACAGCCTCCGCATTTTCAGCTAGTTATAGTTACGAATTCATCCAAGAAAGGACTCGAGAATCCAAAAACGTCGTTACTCATACTACCGCTACTCGTTCTCTTTATGTTTTGAAACAGGATATTTCCTATGATCCGAAATTAATCCGGCTTGACAACGAGTTTCGTTACTGGATAGAGCAAAAATTAGATCCTTCGAATCCAGCAAACTTGGAACAATTTATCAAAATGGTAGGCACTCATTACATCACCTCTGTAATGTATGGAGGAATAGGGTTTCAAGTCCTAACAATCAGTGCTGAAACCGTGACGGAATTAAAAGAGAAAAAAATTTCCATATCAGCTGCTGCCGCTGATGCTTTGTTGAGTTCTACTGCAAGTTCCGATTCAACAAACACTTACTTTTCGTTTGAATCAAAAATGTCAGCTAAAACAGCGTTTCTCGGAGGAACCGTTCTTCCGGAAATAGGCCCAAATCACCAACTCTTGTTCAAAGATTGGGCTGAAAGCGTTCCTCAAGAACCTGTTCCATTACAAGTTAAAGTTGCCTTGTTAACCGATTTATTAACGCCAGCTGCATTCCCTAATATGGATGTTGATAAATTAAACAATTTAAAGTCAGCCCTATTAAATGCCATTAAGGAATATTTAAAAGCACATATTCCTGCAAAAATTCCTGAGAAAAAAATTTTCACTGCATCGTATTATTACGGTGCTGCTAATAATAGCTTCATTTTGGAGGCCGCTTATGCTCCGCTAAGAGTCAGTGCGCCTTATCAAGCAGATTGGTCGCTTATCTCCTATGACTTTCCTACTTTAAGAGAGATCTCAGGCTCTTCCCCGTTTACACTCTTTTTCTCTTTAAACGGTCGAGACGTCTCACAAAAAATTGTTCATAATGGTTCTTATTATTTGGGTTCCTATATTAGCCATCAACCAAGTTATGGTATTTACTCAGACCAGGACGATTGTTTGTCATTTTTTGGAGGTTGGCCTCAAGCTTATTTAGGTACTCTTAATGACAGTAGGTCACTTTGGACAGTTGAAAAATTAAATACGACTCAAGATTTGTTTGTCCGAGATGGAGATCAAATTCGTCTTAAACACGTTTATTCTGCAAAATATTTGGCAACAACAGCTATGAGAGACGGCTTACAGACTTTGACTAGAACTACTGATCCGAAAGATGCCGTCTTTACGATTAAAGATGCATCGGATGTATGATAGTAGGCTAAAGGCATTTGCCTATACTTTTTAAAAAAAACTTGAGTTTTTCCGAAATAAGGAGGAAACTCAAGTTTTTTGTTTACTATACACCTTATGAAATATAAGACTCGACAATCATCTCTAAAGGGCGTGATTGTTATTCCTCCGTCTAAATCTCAAACGATGCGCGCTATACTTCTCGGCTCTTTGTCTTCAGATATCACTTATATTCGTAATTATCTGATATCACCAGATACGCAGGTCATGATTGACACTTGTCGAGGTTGGGGTGCTGATATAACCCCAGACGGCTTGAATTTAAAAATTCAAGGTCGCATAATTCATGATTTTAATCCTTTAAAAATTATCAATGTCGGCAATTCCGGTCTGGTCTTAAGATTCTGTTCAACCATTGCTGCTTTTTCCAAAGAAAAAACTTTAGTAACAGGTGATCGTTCAATTAAAACAAATCGACCGATGGGCGCTGTCATATCCGGTTTAACGCAACTAGGAGTCAAAGTTAAATCTCTTGAAACGAAAGGTTTTGCTCCTATAGATATTACGGGACCCATTATTCCAAATGAAATTACCATTGATGGCTTGGATTCTCAACCGGTGTCATCATTTATCATTGCTTCCTGCTTCGCTCAAAGAGCCATAACCATTAATGTAAAAAAACCCGAAGAGAAACCTTGGATAGCCCTCACATTATCATGGCTTGATTTTCTAAAGTTATCCTATTACGCCAATGAGGAATTTACTCAATTCATAATTCCCGGAAATCAAAAACACAAAGGATTTGAATATTCGATTCCGGGAGATCTGAGTTCTCTTTCGTTTCCTCTGGCCGGTGCAATTATTACTCACTCCGAACTGACCATAAAAAACATCGACTTAACGGATTTACAACAAGATAAGAAAATCATTGATGTGTTTAGACTTATGGGAGCCATTATTCACTACGATGAAAAAAAACGCACTTTAACTATATTACCTTGTACATCCCTTAAAGGAGTAATCGTAGACATCAATGACTTGATTGATACTATTTCGATCCTTGCCGTAGTGGCATGTTTTGCGGAAACTCCTACTCATATAAAAAATGCCGCGAATGCTCGAAATAAAGAATGCGATCGTATTCATGCAACGGCTGTAGAACTAAAAAAAATGAATGCCGATATTGAAGAAACCGAAGACGGATTAATCATTAACCCGTCTCAACTTCAAGGGACTTTCGTAAATTCTCATGGCGATCATCGACTGGCAATGGCTTTAACCATTGCCGGATTAGGGACTTATAAAGAAACTGAAATCAATAACGTCGAATGTATAAATAAAAGCTTTCCCAATTTTTTTGAAAGTGTCATAAAAATAGGAGCGAATATTGAACAATCGTTCTAATACAAGTTTTATTCTCATTGGTCCCTCAAAATCAGGTAAAACAACTCTCGGAAAAATCTTGGCTCGTGCACTTCACCTGGAATGGATTGATACTGATCTTAACGTAAAAAAATTATACAACTGTCTTACAGACCGTTCTTTTCTTATAAAAAACATTTATTCTCGAGAGGGAGACGAAAAATTTCGATCTTTAGAAACTTTGGTTATACGTGAACTTAGAAAACAAAACAGCGTTATTTCTCTGGGAGGAGGTTCTTTAAATAATAAAGAAAACGTCAAACATCTAAAAAAACTAGGAAAATTTATTTATCTAAAACCTTCTTTTGAAGTTCTTTGGGAACGAGTACGTTTGGATTATATTCCAGGATATCTATCAAATACTGTTTCCAATTCCATTCGTATCGATTTCAAACGTCAATTTTTTAATATTCTCCGTCGACGAGTTCCCCTTTATGAGAAATTGGCGGATATAACAATCGCAACCGATTGTTTATCTCCCAAAGAGATTATTAAGGCCCTCAAACATCAAATCATGCATGGTGAGTGACAGCTATGACAAGTAATACTTTCGGCCGTCTTTTTCGAGTCACTACTTGGGGAGAATCTCATGGTAAAGCAATCGGTGTCGTTATTGACGGTTGTCCTTCGGGGATTAAAATTGACGAAAAAGATATTTATTCTGCGCTGCAAAAAAGAGCTCCCGGAAAAAATCGTTTAACATCCTCTAGACAAGAGTCGGATTATCCTGAAATCCTTTCAGGTGTTTTTGAAGGAAAAACCACCGGAACTCCTATTTCCATAATTATAAAAAATCAAGACGTCATTGAAGACCGTTACTCAGCCTTAAAAGATGTTTTAAGACCCGGACACGCTAATTACTCCTACTTAAAAAAATACGGTATCTTCGATCATAGAGGCGGAGGAAGAGCTTCCGGAAGAGAAACGGCATGTCGTGTGGCTGCAGGAGCCATTGCCGATAAAATATTAAAACGATATTCCATTAAGATAGTCGCTTATCTGCAACAAGTCGGGGACTGTATTTGCCCTCCGACAGAGGAAGATATAACCTCTTTAAAAACAAAAATCTCCGACAGTTCTATCTTCTGTCCGGATAACCATACGGCACGACAAATCACTGAAACCTTAGAAAACATAAAAACAAACGGAGATTCCATAGGAGGAATCGTTACATTTAAAACAAGTCCTCTCCCCTACGGATTGGGTTCCCCTATTTATGAAAAATTAGAAGCCGTTTTGGCAAGCGGTCTTATGAGCATACCCGGAAGCAAAGGATTTGAAATCGGTTCTGGGTTCTTATCTGCTCGTATGAAAGGCTCCGAACATAATGATCTTTTTTTATTAAATAACGGTCGTATCATTACCGCAACAAATCATGCCGGAGGTGTGCTCGGGGGTATATCTTTCGGAATGCCGCTTACGGGAAATGTTGTTTTCAAACCGACCTCAAGTATTGGGCTTGAACAAACCACTCTCACAACAGACAGTAAACCAACCGTATTGAAAATATCTTCCTTATCAAAACACGATCCCTGTATTGCCGTGCGAGCAGTACCTGTAGTGGAAGCTATGGTCTCGCTTGTATTGGTTGATGCTCTATTAATAAATAAGTCTATTCAAAGATAAAAATGAGTTATTCTCCTCTGAGAATGCATTACCATCCGAAGTTTGGACAAGATAAAGTCGAAGTTTTATCCGGAAGAGCTTCTCTTTATTCTCAAAAGGTACTGTCTGCAATCAAATCTTTAGGAAATCATTTTATCATTATAACGGATGATAATGTTAGGCGATTCATAGGTAACGATTTTCAGAAATACTTGCGCTCACATAATCTACAAGCGAAATTATTCTCTTTCATTCCAGGAGAAAAAAACAAAACCGAGAAAACCTTAAAACGAATTATCCATTTTATGCATCGAGAAAGTATGAACTCTGATTCTTGCGTTATTGCTCTAGGAGGAGGTATTACAACCGATTTAGGCGGATTTGCAGCTTCAATATTTTGTCGAGGAGTCACTTTAATTAATATCCCTACTTCATTGATAGGAATGACGGATGCCGCTATCGGAGGAAAAACAGGAATCAACGTATTAGGTACAAAAAATCTGATCGGACAAATTTACCATCCCCGATTGATAATTATAGATCCCATCCTACTGAACTCTTCATCGGAAAGACAATTTATTGAAGGTTATTCCGAAATATTGAAATATGCCATAACTCTAGATGCCTCTCTATTTCGTTACTTGGAATCCGAAAATCCACCTTTTGATATCGATCAGATTGAATTTCTTATTTATCGATCTTGCCTTAGGAAGATCGATATCCTGAAAGCCGCAAAAAAACAAGCCGTAAAAAGAGATATTTTGAATTTCGGTCATACTATAGCGCACGCCTTGGAAACCCTTACCAACCATGCCTTGTCTCATGGTCAAGCAGTTAAAATCGGATTAATTACGGAAAGTTTTATTTCTTTGAGATCAAATTATCTCTCAGAGGTGCATTTTCAAAGGATTCATCAATTAATTTTAAAATACGGAATAATGAAAATACCAAATGATTTTTCAAAATCAAACTTTTTAAAAACAATAAAAAAAGATAAAAAATCTCTAAAAAACATTCCTAGATTTGTTATCTTGAACAAAATAGGAAGTTGTTTTCAAGATTTAAATAATTGTTGTTTTGTTATAAAAGAGCCTATTATTGACGAAGCTTATTATTTCTTAAAACATGCTCTGTATCTCAACACGGAATATCGATTTCTCAAAAATTCTAAGAATCGCTAAACAAAATTTATCAAAAGCTCAACTGATAGAAGTCGGATATAAATCCGTTACGGAAGAGATTTTCCCTCAGTTAAAGCAATTCGTAAAACAATCACCTCTTCCTTTGATTTTAAAACCTTTATCAGAGACAACCAAAGATGATTACATCAAAACCCTTTTGTCAATGGCACAAGTCAATTCCGAATATATTGATTTAGAAGTAGGAAACTTTTTATCAAAACAAGAATCTTTAGAATTAGCTGTACAAATTAAGCGTTTGCATCCCCGACTCAAAATCATTTTCTCCTATCATGATTTCAATAACTTCTCGTCAAATTTAGATACTCTTTATAAAAGTCTTCTTCATCCGGCTATTCATTTCTATAAAATAGCCGTTCATGTATCTACTTCAATTGAAGCTCTTCGAATTTTAAATTACTCAAAAGACAAAAAAGATCTTATTACAATTGGCTTGGGAGAATCGGGACATATCACCAGAATATTGGGTCGTGTTATAAATAATCCCATTACTTATTGTTGCTTAGATGAAAGCTTGCCGATAGCGCCTGGACAATTATCCTTAAACCGTCTTCTTAAGACTTATCATTTCAATACAACATCGGATCAAACCTCGGTCTATTGTTTAATCGGAAATCCAGTGAATCGAAGCGTCAGTCACATCACTCATAATGAATTTTTCCGAAAAAAAAACATCGATGCCGTTTACGTAAAATTAAATATTTCAAAACAAGAACTACCCTTGTTCCTTCAGGAAGCGGTTAAACTCCCATTCAAAGGAATCAGCATAACTACACCCTTAAAAATAGAACTTATGCGCTTTATTCCTTCGGAAAACCATCATTCGTTAAATACTTTAAAGTTCGAAAACAACAGATTCTATGCAACTAATACGGACGGTATCGGAGTTCTAAAATCTTTGCAAAAAGCGATCTCAACTGAAAATAAAAGTGTTGCAGTGATCGGAGGTAGTGGAGGTTCCGGATTAGCCGTTATTAAAAAATTATTGGAAAATCAAGCAATCATTACCGTAATCGGTAGAAAGAAACCTCCGATCAATCATTTTTTATCATCATTCGATTTTCAATATTTCCAAAAGATACCGTTGTGCCGACCTTATGATATTTTAATTAACTGCACTCCCATTGATTTTTCAGTGCCCAATAATATGTTGAAACCGACATCAATAGTATTGGATTTAAAAACCATCCCTAAAACAACGTTATTTCTAAAAAATGCCGTTAAAGCAAATTGCAAGATCATTTACGGTACTTCCGTTTTCACTAACCAAGCTATCGAACAATTCAAGTTTTGGCAGTTACCAATCAGAAAGTTTGAAGCGCAATTCGAACAAATCGTTCAGAACGCAGTCTCATCAAGAAAAATGACATAACGATATTACCGTTTGTCAAAAAATCGGATATTTTCAATTTTTCAATAAAACATCCTTCCATTGGGAATATCTTCAAAAGATTGATACAAAAATAAAATAGCAGCCATGTCGGATTTTATGTTAAGAAAAATAAAATAAGATTTAGATCCAATTAGATAACAAACTTCAATCTACAAATATAGACATATATAAATAAACTTATTATAGACTCCCATTTTTTTTTTTTTGAAAAAAATTAAATTTTTTCTTAACTTGCGAATATCTTAATTGGAGTGACTTTTCTATGAGAGACCGACTCAAGTCGATTTGTAAATTGACTACGCGTACTATAAGTTTAGTTTCCGCAATCCCTATTATTATGGGAGCAATTCAACAAGAGGATTCGGCAGAATCTCAAAATATTCAAGAAACATCATACTCATCGATAGATACAAAAGTAACTCCCCATAAAGAATTACATCCGGAACACAAGCTGTATAAAAAGATCAAACATTCGAATAGAAGAATGAAGGATGGCGATGCATTGCCGGAAGCACCTTTGGAAACAAGAGTAGTAGATCCTATATCTCCTTATAACCCTCAATCCCATAACTGTTCTCCTCAAAAAAATTGCTGTAATTATTTCTCTTCAAGGAACCCGAAAAATTGTTCTTATTCATTATTTAAAAAGAAAATTCAAAATTGCACGAATACGGAATACTCTCTGGATATTTCCATCCTGCCTCAATACGCGCATTCCAACATCGGCCCTAAGAAAGTCGCTTGGCAGACTATGTACAATCCTTCCGTTAATTGGGAACTTTTTAATAACAAAGAACAAGGTGCGGGTTCTATCCAATTCAGCTATATTCTCGTTCGTTATTGGGGAAATGAGGCTCTCACTTTAGGAAATAGAATCGGCATAGCCGGAGGCATTAACGATTTTACTTCCAACACTTCCAACTTCAACCAATTAACTTATACTCAAGTGTTTCCTAATGACAAGTTCAGTGCCGTCGTAGGACAATATAGTCTATATGCCATTGACGGAACGACTTACGATAACGATCAACAGACAGGATTTATAAGTTATGCCCTTAGTCAAAACGGCAGTGCTACATATTCCTTAGGGAGTTTAGGAGCTTATGGTCAAATCAATTTAACGCCTCAATTGATGGTGCAAGCAGGATTTCAAGACGCTTTCAATATCAATGGTGTTAATATCGACTTCCTGAATCTTTCGAAAAATAAATACAACACGTTCTTCTACACTCAATGGAATCCGTCTAATAGGTGTGGACCAGGACAATATTCCTTCTTAGTTTATAACACCAGAGCTGTTCCTCAACAAAAAGCTAAAACGACCGGATGGTCATTTAACTTCAGTCAAAATGTCAGCAAGAAAGTTAGCTGGTTCGGACGAGCCAATGGTGCCAGCGGCAACGCGTTACCTATTAAACGGTCTTTCGTTTTAGGAGTAGCCGCAGACAATCCTTGTAACAGAAACAATCAAGATCTCATCGGACTTGCCATGGCAGTCAATGCCGTAAGTCCTAAAGGATCGGGAATTGTCAATCCAGCAACTACTCCGATCAGATCTCAGGAAACAGTGATAGAAACTTTTTGTACTATCGGATTCGGCCCCTATATTTCCTTATCCCCCGATTTTCAATTTTATATTCATCCTGCCAGAGAACCTAAGAGAAATACTGCCGTATGTTACGGCTTAAGAACGAATATAACCCTATAAAATGAGGAAATAATCCATGACACAAGGTACTAGATTTCCAACGTTAGCTTTTTTCACAGGGGGAGTAGGAGAAGCCGAAGACGGGATCCCCCCACAACCTTTTGAAACTTTTTGTTATGACAGCGCGCTTCTGCAAGCCAAAATAGAAAATTTCAATATCGTTCCTTATACTTCCGTGCTACCTAAAGAATTATTCGACAACATCGTCCCTATAGATAAATGCCTGAGTTCGTTCAAACACGGAGCCGTTTTGGAAACGATCATTGCGCAAACCGGAGCCAATCGATCCGAACATAAAGCCATTGCAACCGGAATAGGCATTTGTTGGGGAAAAGATAAGAACGAAAATTTAATCGGCGGTTGGGCGGCAGAATATATAGAATATTTTTCTACTCAAATCACTGATGATATTGCTCAAGCTCATGCTCATATGTGGCTAAAAAAATCTCTTCAACATGAATTGGACATTAGAGGGGTGAAGCAACATAGTGAATTTCAATTTTTCCATAACTATTTGAATATTAAACAAACGTTCGGATTTTGCCTAACCGCACTCGGATTTCTTAATTTTGAGTATGCCGAACCTGTCATAATTAAATAACTGTAAATAGCGGGACATAACAATGACGGAACAACAAACAAATAAAAATATTCCCGTTAAAAAACTGGGTGTTATCGGTTTGGCAGGTATTGTCATAAGCTCGATGGTAGGGGGAGGAATTTTTAGTCTTCCTCAAAACATGGCTTCAACGGCATATGCAGGCAGTGTTTTACTGGCCTGGTTATTAACGGGAATCGGATTTTATTTTATAGCCAATACGTTTCGTACCTTATCCGAATTAAGACCCGATTTAAAAACGGGAATCTATATGTATGCCCGGGAAGGATTCGGTCCCTTTGTCGGATTTTTAATCGGTTGGGGTTATTGGCTTTGCCAAATTTGCGGTAATGTAGGTTATGCCGTCATTACAATGGATGCATTAAATTATTTTTTCCCACCTTATTTTTCAGGTGGGAATACCATACCAGCAATTATCGGCGGTTCGATTTTGATTTGGTTTTTCAACTTTCTCGTATTGAGAGGCGTGAGACAAGCTTCTTTCGTTAACATAGTCGGTACCATTTGTAAATTACTTCCCCTGATTATTTTCATTGCAATTATGGGAGTAGTTTTTAGGTTCTCCCAATTCGGAACGGAATTTTGGGGACCGAAAATACCTTCTGCTTTGAAAGGAGTCGGCATACAAATTAAAAGTACGATGTTAGTAACGTTATGGTCATTTATAGGCATCGAAGGCGCAGTCGTTCTTTCGGGAAGAGCCAAATCTCAAAATGCTGTCGGTAAAGCCACTATCCTCGGTTTCTTAGGATGTTGGATTATGTATCTTCTTTTGTCCATCCTACCTTTCGGCAGCTTGAGTCAAGCCGATTTAAGTAAAATTCCTAATCCGTCAACTGCCGGAGTTTTGAGTCAAATAACGGGAAATTGGGGGGCCGATTTAATGAACGTCGGCTTATTAATTGCCATATTAACCAGTTGGTTGGCATGGACAATGGTTACGGCAGAAATTCCTTTTGCCGCGGCGCAAAACGGCACTTTCCCTAAAATATTTACGAAGCAAAACAAACACTTATCACCTAGTGTTTCTTTATATATAACTAGTGCTCTTATGCAATTGGGAATGCTTTTAGTCTATTTCGCTTCAAACGCTTGGAATACGATGTTGAGCATTACCGGTGTTATGGTTCTTCCCGCTTATTTTACCAGTGCCGCCTTTTTGTATAAATGCAGTAAACAAGACTCGGAAACAAACAAAAACAAAAAATTAAAATGGAGCCTCTTTACTGGGATTTTAGGATCGCTATATGCTTTATGGTTAATTTATGCGGCAGGCATACATTATCTTCTAATGGCATGTATTTTCCTTACAGTTGGCATACCGATATACGTATGGACCAGAAAAAATTCGAAAAACACCTCATCCATATCGACAGAATCGACAGATATGACAAATACTCAACCACCGGTTACTAAAGTGCCTTTATTCGGTGTTTGGGGAATTTTGGGAACCATTGTTTTGACTCTAACCAGCCTCGCTACGATAACATTAGTTGTGTTTCCGCATATCGAAACTAAACTATCTCATCTTTCACAAACCTTTATTAAAAATATTTCAAAAGATCTTAAGAAATTTTAAGTTGAATAATTCCGTGAATCCCTAAAAATAAGAATTCACGGAAGTTTTCACTCCTTGACTTATTTAAGTTTCTTTTATATTTTGCCTTAAATCTAAAATAACTTTTGTCCCCTCATGAAAATTGCTGTTCTCGGTTCAGGCTATTCCGGATTAGCCGTCTCTTGGTTTCTCCTTGCTTTGACTCAAGGTAAGGCCACTATCGATATCTTTGATCCGGTTCCTCTTGGAGGCGGTGCATCCGGTCTGTCTTCGGGTTTATTACACACTTTTCCGGGATATCGTGCCCTAAAACCCAAATTGGCCGATCGCTGTCTTGAAGCTACTCACAGTTTAATTACTGCGGCCAGCAAATCCATTAAACAACCTATCGTTATATCAAAGGGCATTTTAAGACCTGCATTTGAAACGGAACAAATCAACTTATTCCAAACCAGAGCTTCCGAATATCCCGGTGAGCTAGAATGGTGGGATCGTACTAAATGTGAGACTAAAGTCATAGGATTAACGCTACCTGAAGAAGGTGGAGGCCTGTTCATTCCCGGAGGGTTGACTCTAGATAATGATGCCTATTTAGACGGACTTTGGAATGCATGTGCTTCTATGGGCACGCAATTATACGATGAATTAATCGAAAATTTAGATGACATTAAGGATTTTTATGATCAGATAATCATTACGGCTGGAGCTAATTGTGATCTGATTCCGTCAATGAAAAATATTCCGACTACAAAAAACAAAGGTCAAATCCTTGAGGTCAAGTGGCCGGAAGAATTACCAAAATTGCCTTTCAGTATCAATTCAAGAAAATACATGGTTGCCGGAACCCGAGAAAACAACATCTGTATCTTAGGTTCGACATTCGAGCATAATCAAATCGAAAACGAACCCGATCCTGAAGTCGCGAAACAAGAAATTCTAGAAAAACTTTTACCTATTTTCCCTGCTTTATCGGAAGCGGAGATTTTGAATTGCTATTCCGGATTTCGCTGTTCAAGTCCAACCAAAAAACCTCTTATCGGGAAAACACCCGAAGGCTACTGGTTCTTATTAGGTTTGGGTTCTAAAGGTCTTCTCTATCACGCACTATGCGGAGAAATGCTGGCTCAATCCATCTTAGCCAATACTCTCAGTTATGTTGATCTTGAACTTCTCTATTCAGCTCCTCAGAATTAAATTCATAAGAAAAATTAAAAAAGAAGGAAATTGAGGGTGTCAATAAAAGAGACACAGGCGCTACAAGGATCAGTACTTGGATAAACCCTTCCCAAGAATCATTGGGAGCCAGAAAATACAGATCCGACATAAAGTTTAATGAGCTCCTAATAAATTTAAACGAAACAAATAAAGGCGCAAAGGCAATTAAGAAACCGATGGCCTTCATAAATAAATTCTTTTTTGTCATCTTCAATAAATCGAAATAATCAATACCGTTTTTTAAAGAAAAAATCGGAACAAAAAGAAATAAAGAAACGAAAGATCCCCAGAATAAACATTGTACGACGGCTGCACTTATAAACGGAAGAAATGTCAATGCGACATGAAAAACCCTACCTAAAACAGGAAGCATCGATAGGAAGACACTCATCATAACTAAAATGACCATAAACGCGAATATGAGAAAAAAAGGAACGGAGATCATCAAAGAATTCCAAAGCTTTTTCCATTGTTTCGATAATACTTTCAGCAAGGTTTCCTTTTCTAAAGAATCTTCCAAAGCCAATAAATTAGTCACTATAATACCGACGGCGAAAACAAAGCTAAATGATAAGAAAAAACTTCCGGTGCTCATCACTTGTATCGTAAAACCTACGTGCGATCGATTGAGAAAACTGAGAAGCGATAAAAATACGATACCGAATCCGCATAAACCGAAAAAAATTAAAAAAAATCTAGATTTATTAAAAACACGCTTCAACGCTCTATAAGACATTTCCGAAAGCGACATATCCATAATCTTCTCCTCTAAATTAAGATAATAACGATTGTATTGCGATTCTTTCTTCAAGTAACTCTTCTTGCGACAGCATGATCCCACTTTCAATAAAATCATCCCAAACTATATCTTTTAAAATCTCATATCCACCGTTTCCGGTAGCTCGACAAGGAAATCCGAAGATCAATCCTTGAGATATTCCATAAAAGTTACCGTCGGAACAAACGCCGGAAGTAAACCATTCGCCTGCTTGAGGCACAAATAATGATTTCGCCGCTGCGCCCAAAGCTCTGGAAGCAGAACCTGCCGAGGATTTACCTCTAGCCTCTATAACAGACGCTCCTCTTTTTTGAACGGTTGGAACCATGACATTTTCCATCCAATCGCGATCACCTATCAACTGACTAGCGGAGAGACAATCTTTCCCGATGACGACTTGAGTGAAATCCGGAACCTGTCTAGCAGAATGATTACCCCAAACGATACATTGTTTAACATCATCAACAGGCACACCGACTTTATGCGCCAACATCGACTGCATTCTATTCTGATCCAAACGCATCATAGAATGAAAATTAGCCCGCTTAAGGTCAGGCGCGTGTTCCATTGCAATTAAACAATTGGTATTAGCAGGATTGCCCACTACAAATATCTTTGCATCGGGATTGGCACAACGATTCAAAGCAGCTCCCTGCGCTTTGAAAATTTTTCCGTTTGCCAATAAAAGGTCCGATCTTTCCATACCGGGCCCTCTAGGAAGAGCTCCAATCAAAAAAGCCACATTGATCTCGTCAAAAGCATCTTCTAAAGAAGTATAGTAACTAATCTTGGAAAGCAAGGGAAAGGCACAATCATCCAACTCCATCTTAATACCTGAAAGCCCCTTCTCCGTCCCAGGAATATCATAGACTCTAAGATCGATTAAATAAGAGTCACCGAAAACCTCTCCAATACCCAAAGAAAACAAAAAATTATATGCAATCTGTCCGGTTCCACCCGTTACGACGACTTTCAATGTTTCCAAAACGACCTCCTATCCGCTATCCACGGAACAACGATTATACAAATATAAGGAAACCGGAAACGAAATAACAAAAGTACACACGTCCCCTCAATACCCTAAAACGATAGGGTTAAAGAATCTTAGCAAAGATGAAAAATTAAGACTATCAACAAATCTTAACTAAAAAGACAAAGAATAAAAAAGAATCGTCCGATTTATCCAGAGACGAGAATTAGGACCCTTAAACATATGATGTCCTTTCCTCTTCTCTAAAATTCCGTAAACATCGAGAAAGCAAGAACCCAAAAACATACCTAAGGGACTCCAAATCAAATATAAGGGACCCATTATATCGGAATCTTAAAATATTTTTCAATATGAACGATCTTAGAATTTTTTAAGATCGGATAACCGTTTGATCAAAGCATCCGCCTCAGGAAAAACACCTTTTTGAATTCTTCCTGACATAATGTCTAATACCCGGCTTGCCAATACCTTACCCAGCTGAACCCCTTCTTGGTCAAACGAGTTGATTCCCCAACAAAATCCCTGAAAAATTATTTTATTCTCATAGAGAGCCAATAGATATCCCATAACGTAAGGATCCAAACGATCGAATAAAAGTAACGAATTCGGCCTATTACCCGGAAAATTTTTATTGGGATCATCGTCGATCTGCCCTTTTGCAAGAGCGATTGACTGAGCAAATAAATTGGCTATTAATTTTTGGTGCGATGTCGTTCCTTCGATGACAATATCCATGTCGCTCTGTTTCCGTTTGAATCCGATAAATTCAATAGAAACAATATCTGTCCCCTGATGAAGGAATTGATAAAACGAATGCTGTCCGTTAGTTCCGGGTTCTCCCCAAACTACAGGTGCCGTCGAAAAACCGAGAATTTGTCCTTTTCGATTAACTCGTTTACCGTTAGATTCCATATCACATTGTTGTAAATGTGCCGGAAATTGAAAAAGAGGTTCTGCATAAGGTAAAACGGCTAAAGTCGGTAATCCCAAAAAATTACGATTCCAAATTCCGATCATAGCCATTAATAAAGGAATATTTTTCCTGAAATCTGTTATCAAAGCCATCTTATCTACATAGGCGGCTCCTTCTAAAAATTTCCTGAAATTTTCATAACCAAGAGCAAATGACAAAACAACACCTCCAACCATGGAAGTAACCGAATAACGACCTCCTACATAATCCCACATATAAAAAACTTCAAGATAGTTAGAGGAATCATCCATCGGACTCTTTTCTTGAGTAACCGCTACAAAATGTTCCTTCGGATCAAGACCTCGTTTCTTAAACTCCTCAGCTATCAATTTTTCATTAACAGCAGTTTCCTGAGTTATCCCGGATTTTGATACTACTATAACTAAAGTCGTTTTCAGGTTGACGGTTTTTAAAATTGAATCCGCCGCATCGGGATCTATGTTGGAAAGAAAGAAAGCCTTATATCCAGGAATCGCAAAGGCTTCCAAAGCACAGTACACCGCCTTAGGCCCTAATTCCGAGCCTCCTATACCGATTTGTAAAACGGTATTGAAACGCTTTTCCTTATGAATACGATTGATAAAAGATTCGAGCTTATGACATTCTTTCGCAAATCGCTTCTCTTCTTCGGATAGATTTTCGGAAACGGAAACGTTTACCCAACTCCTTGCCGCGGTATGTAAAACCTTTCTGTTTTCACCGGACAAACCTCCCTCCATAAAGTTCATCACGCTACCTTTTTGCATTAATTCCATTTTTTCAATAACTCGACTCTCAATAGATAAGTCGAATAAGGCATCCAAAACCAATTGATCTAAGCGCTCCATTGCATAAATGTATGAACAAACATTATCATTCGCAGAGAAAAATTCCATACGTTCCTCAGATAAAGCACCTTCTGCCGTCAGATCATAGGGATGCTCAGATAATTCTTTTAATTTCCTTACGGAATCATAATTCGAAAAAGATTCGACGGACATACTTAAAGCTCCTCAAAAACAAAAATTCAATTCCATGAGACATTGATCATTCTCAAAGAAAAATGATATTATGCGTTTTATGATAGATCATATTTTATCTCAATTCCTAAGCTATTTGACTATAGATCGAGGCGTTTCCGCAAATACGATCTCCGCTTATATGAGTGATGTGAAAAAATATCTAGGTTGGTACAACGAAATACCAAATTTTTCAAGTGCCCGAACGACTTTCTTATTGTATATCGAGTCTTTACATGCTGAAAAATTTGCTGACACTTCCGTCGCCAGACATCTTATTTCTCTCAAGATATTTTTCTTTTACCTTAAATCCAATCGTCTTATCTCCGAAAATGAAATACCGAACTTCGAGCATCCTAAAATTTGGATAAAATTACCTTCAATCCTGACTCGTACGGAAGTTGACCGACTCCTTAACTATCCTGAAGAAAATTCCTTTATCGAACTGAGAGATAAAACCGTTATTAATCTCCTATACTCAACCGGAATTAGGGTGTCTGAGCTTTGCAATCTAAAATTAGCAGATGTTAACGATTCTTTCATTCGTGTTACAGGAAAAGGAACCAAAACAAGAGTCGTTCCTATCGGAACAAAAGCCTTATTATTAATTGATAAATACTTAGTAACATATCGAGATCTTTTTCAAACAGATGTTCTGTTTTTATCTTCTCGAGGGAAACCGCTCGATCGAATCACGGTTTGGAAAAGAATTAAAGTATATGCTCGATCTTGCGGATTACTTAAAACGATATCCCCTCACACCCTAAGGCATGCTTTCGCTACTCACTTGCTTGATAACGGTGCCGATTTAAGAATTATTCAAGAATTGCTCGGTCATTCGAACATTGCCACTACAGACATATATACCCATGTCTCTAAAAATACTATGATCGAAAAATTTAACCGCTTTCATCCACGTAATCATTAATCACATTTATAAAAAACGGTTCCGTCCTCTATATAAGTATAACAACGTGTTTTCCCGTTATTTGCGGTCTGAGGATAATAATATTCATTACCGAACTCATAGAAACTATAAGGAGGTCGTTCCGTTTCTCTTTTATTTTGATCAAGCGTACACTCCTTCTCTTTCTCCGTAGAAGAATCGTCAACGGGAGAAACGACTGCAGAAAAAATCCCTTCCGATTCAGTCGAATTTACGGATAGGAGCTTAGTATTCGGAGTTTCCGATGAAATTTCTCTATTCAAACTAATATCATCCTTGTGATCCGAGATTTTTCTCTCTAAGCACATTTCTTTAGATTCGATAGAGAAACCCAAACCGATAACTAACATTGCTCCAAGAAAAAAAATTTTCATAAAAACAAAATAAAAAAAATAAAAAACCTATCTCCATTTTAAACCGAAAAACAAAAAATTGGCATGCTTATATCAGAAAAATTATTTAAAGAATTATTGATAAAAAACTTAAAAAGAAGTGCCCGAGATAGGAGTTGAACCTACATGCCGCAAAGCACTGGATCCTAAATCCAGCGTGTCTACCTATTCCACCACTCGGGCAAGGGAGTCGAGTATCCCAGATGATATTATATTTGTAAATCAATGAATCATTTAAAAACTAAACATAAATTTTGCTTTAGGTTGCATGAAAATAGTGTTTTAGATAAGTTTGCGTTGTTTTAACCCTTTTGCTCCCGACAACTTAGAACTATGACTAATGGCGACAACATCTCTTATAATTCTGCATCATCCACAGTTTCAGGTATGATCAAATCCGAAGGTGCAGTCTCTTTAGAAGGAAGTGTCACGAACACAGGCGTCATGAAAACAATTCTCGGAGAGGTGATGGTCTCCTTAGAACCTGAAATAGTAAATCTCGACATACAGAATGTAGTCATGGAATGCATTTATTCCGTTTCACAGGCTCCCCCCCCCTTTACTAGTTCTCAACAATTATTCTTTGAGTCAAAATCTCTCGTATTTCTCAGACCTGAAGACATTAGCCTGGAAATTGAATTACAAACATTGTCCAAAGAAATAGACATGCTTCCTTTACATTCGGAATCATCATCAACTGTTTCGGTAATGAAACCTAATGTCTCTCCTTCAGAAGTTCCGATTAACGATATGAGATTTTCAACCGATAATCGCAAGGATTACAACCAAACTTCTTCATCCCAAACGCCTTCGAAATTCCATTCAAGTTTGGATTCCTTGACACAACAAATATCTGCAGCTCCGATATCTCATGTCAATAAGACGGCTGGGCTACAAGAAAAGCCTGTGAGAGAACAGCAAAAATCGAATAACATGTCGCTCTCTTTAAAAGCGGACAATGAAGAAAAAACTTTCGAAAGTTCGAAATCGGATCTTAACAGAGACTGTTCAAAAGATGAGCACAATAATCGTGAAGGAAAAAATTCTCAGGATGACGATTCTCAAGATCAGGAATCTCAAAACCGAGATGAAATCAATAAGAAAGACTCTGCAAGAGTTACTTCCGAGAAAGAAAAAGTATCATCCCCAAACCATCATCTTACAATTAATGATTTTCAATATCTAAGAACCGTTAAACCCATGGAGACGAGTCAACAAACTCTTGTAAAGAAAATGTCTTCTCCTCTAAAACTTTTTTCCGATATGGAAAGGAATAAATTTCTTCCTACACAGCCAAAAAAAACTGAAGAGGACGAAAACGTATTTATCAAATATATGAGGCTTATGGCTAAAATTTTAGGTCAAGCCGAAGCCGAAGCTCATGAGTTATATCTAAAAATTAAAAAACGCACCGATAATGTTGATATCCTCACCTTATTAACTTCAAAAATTAACTCTGAAAAAGGAGATATTGATTGGAAAAATGATGAGGAAATGAAGCTGTTGATAGAAAAAGCTCGAGAGCTCGGTGTGGATATCCCTGCAAATAAGTATACCTGGAACGAAGACGAAAAAAAACTTCTTAAGGAAAATATTCAAATGCGCAAAGACAGTTTGGAGAAAATTACGCAATTGGAAAGGACCGATATGCAGCGTTATCTTCAAGAAGCCTCTCAATGCCATCAGGGTAGATCCAACATTTTGAAATTATTAAAAGAAGTCATAGATACTTTCATATATAATATCAGGCCATAGAGAATCATTTATGCAAGCTTTGAATCAACTCTTAGAAAAAATTGCGAAACAAAAAAAAACGAGCTACCCTTTCCCTGATGATCTTGAAAGATACATGCAAGATTTCGTTCCCTCTGAACTGATGAAAGAAGAAACTTTTCAAAAAGTTTTTAAAATAACTACTGAAGAACTTGAAAGAGTTTATAAAGAAGGTTATGGGTTCTATTTAAATGAAAATTACTCCCAAAGTATAACGATTTTTCGTTGGTTAGTCTTTTTCAATCCCTACGTTTCAAAATTTTGGATAGCTTTGGGATCTTCTCTTCACATGAGTAAGGAATATGAAAAGGCTTTGCATGCCTACGGGATTACGGCAATACTTCGTACTCAAGATCCCTCTCCTCATTATTATGCTTATGCCTGTTACAGCTTGTTAGAAGAAAGGGAAGAAGCAGAAAAAGCACTTGAGATTGCTTGGGAAAAATCTCAAAGCCCTATTTATGAAAAAATTCGAAGTCAAATTTTGAAAATAAAAAAACAGCAAGCTATCTGTTCAGAGGTCTGATTTATGACATCATGGCTATCTGAGCGTTATGAAACATTGAATTCGACATATTCTTTTTGCAATTATAGTGACGGTTTCATACCTAATTTACCTGAATCGCAGGCTAATGCGATAACTAAAACTAAATGTCAACAAATCACGGCAAAGTTATTTTCAAGATTCAATTCACAAAATGAATCTTACTATGAAAAACAATTTGCTGAGTCACGATCTTTTTATCATTGTTCCGATACAAGAGAAAAATACATATTATTCGGTTCGTCACAAAAAGCAATGCCTTATAATAAGACAGGAGAGCGATCACGTCCTATCCCTCTAAATCATCTCCTTTTTAAATCCGTCACGAAGACTCCAGAAAAAAATCTCGAACCTTCGCGTCCCATGTTTCCTATGACAGATGCTTCGAAAAATATTATTCAAAACACTAAAAACTCTCCTCAATCAAATATTCCGGAAACATTAATCCGCACTTCTTCGGAAAGAATGCATCTTTCTCAACTTCGGGAGGTCCGGCTCAAAACGGAACCCGCTAAATCCTATGGCTTGGGTAGCATTACAAAATTTCCGGAACTTTTAGAAAATCGTCTAAGCTCTTTTATTTTTGACAAACCTTCTTCTTCGGGAGAAGATCAGGGAGATCAAAGAGATCAGGGAGATCAAAGAGAAAGTTCCGAGCAGCGGGAAAAAGAAGATGAATTATCCCAAATAATGGGTATGAAGACAAAGAAAACACCGTTTTCTTTCATGTATGCAAAAACACAAGCACCGGATGCAACATCGACGGATATTATCATTTCACCTTCTGCAATCAGGCCGATTTTACCTCTACCGAACACAGGTATATTTGCTTTATATTATATATTAACAAAACAAGGTATCTTGTCCGATTTTTCGGCTTATTCGACTTATAAGAACGAGATGGATTTCAATCAAAAAGAAATCGATGCCACCTATAGTCAAAGAATTGAGCAAATGCGAGAAGCAATTGAAAAAGAAACGACGGTCAAACGATGGGGAGTATTAGGTAAGTTTTTGTCTTGGATGGCTTCATTTTTAGGTAGTATTTCCGGATTGATTTTAATTTTTTCGGGAGTCGGTGCAATTATGGGAGCGGGACTCTTAGCTGCAGGACTTTTTAGCTTAGTGAATTCCCTTATAGAATGGACTGGCGGATGGAATTATATAGCTAAACTTTTACCTGGTAATAATGTAGCTAAAAAGCGTGCCGTGATTTCTTGGATGAAAATCGGTATCAGCGCTATTTGTCTGGTTTTATCTTTGATTACTTGTTTTGCCACTGGAGGCATCTCTCAAGCTATCCGAGCGGCACAAGCCATTCCTCAAACCATCATAACAATCTTAATGAGCGGATTCGGGGCAGCTATCATCGGAGAAGCCGTTTCGTCATTCCGTTTGTTCAATTCCGTGAGTGAAATAAAAAAAACAGAAAGACATTTGGAACTACTCTATCATACAAGGGATGATCTAAGCGAAAAAGCCCAGTCCGACGTAGACTCTATTGAACAGCTTTTCGATAGTTTTTCGACAGCGCTTGATCTTGAAAGAGAAATAGCTCGAACCGATGATATTTTTTATCATTGATACCGAACTACTCATAATTCATAAAAAAAAGATTGCGTTTGAGATAAAAAAAATCTCGAGCCTATAATCTTCATCTCAATTTCTTAAAATATAGGTATTTATATGAGTATATCGTCAATAGCCCCCACATTACAGCCAAATGAAGCTTTCATACAAAATCAAGAAGGGGTAAATGAAGGAGAAAACTCTTCGGAGTCTGAAACAATAATTGCTTCGTCTTCCACAAACAACGGCATTTTATTAGCAAATTCCTCTAAAGCAAGTTCTATTTCATTACCTGCGATTGTGAGCTCGAATATCGATTCTGTGCGTTTGAATCAACTAACATTCAATCAACAAATGCTCAGCATTTCTAATGCTCGCGGTTTTTTAAGAAGTCAATCTTTTACTTTCGGAGAAAAGCATTCAACCCCTCAACATAAAAGTGCAATGAGTTCGTCTCAAAATGCTTCGGAGCAATCTTTAATAACAAGCTCAACGGCCAATCAGGCGTCGGTTTCTCAAAATAAATCACTACTCGAGTGTCATACATGCGTTTCAAGAAATCAAGTCGATGTTTCTAGAGACCTGACGTTTACGGTAAGCTTCCCCATCGTTCGCTCTCAATCCGAAAATTGCTTATCGGTAACCGGTCAATTACTACACGTTCCAGTATATCGCTCAACTTCTTTAAGAGATCTTAAACCACTACGATCTCAACAAGAAGTTGAATACAAAGAAGAAACCACGTCGACAACTAAAACTAAAGGAGTAAGAGGACCACTTATTACCAAATCTGAAATCGAGCAAGAAAAACTCCAATCGGATCATGAATCCCTAGAAACGCAACATGAAAGTTCCGGTGAGAAAGAAGGTCGTGAACAACATGAGGGTTCTTCTTCCGAAGAAGATGACTCACTTAACTGTGCCGATATCGACAAGACTTCAGAGACTGGCAAGACTCAAAAAAAACCGATTACTTTGGGAAAAGTCGTACGAGATTTTGTCATCTTTTCTTTCGCGGAATCTATTTTATCTCAGATTTTGAAGCTACGTGTGTCTCATCTGGATGTTTTACGAATATTCATAGAAGTTATGAAGATCTGTATCAAAAGCAGAGGTATTGAGCAAAATTCCAGATTAGAGCAACGGTTACTTCAACTCACACATATGGGAAAGGTAGTCGATAGCTTTAAAGCTCAGGGTCACACTCTCTTGATTTCCGGTATCGTAGCAGGAGTTATGGCTGTCGTTTCCGGAGCAGCTCCAATTATCGGAAATATAAAAGGAGAGTCAATTCTCAATAAGTTGGGAATGGTTTTTTCCGGTTTAAAAAATATGGAATCCGAAAAATTCTTTGAAAATACAAGTAAAATCACTTTAGCTATTTCAGATATGAGCAAAGCCACTGGACAAGTTCAAACCGCTTTTTCGGAAAGTCATCGTAGTTATGACGAGCACCTAAAAGAATCTTACAAAGTAGATGCGGATGAACGAACTCGTAATATCGAAGACATTAAAGACAATTGGAAAAATTTGGAACAATTTATCTATCAATCTCTACAGATGTACCACGATACTACGAGATCATTGTATCAATAACGGACATTCGTAATCGGATTCTTTTACATTCTTAAAAAAAACGGTTCTTCCCCAAGGGAGGCGTCCGTAAAGGATTTTCGTACATCGAAATCCTTCTTCTAAAAAGTCCGTAATAGGATAGGAGGCCGTAATAACTACGGCCCCCTTATTTAGAAATTTTAATTTTTCAGCGGTAGCTCTGATTATTTCAGATGAATACGAAGTGCCGTAAAAATAAATAAAGGTAGCTTCTTTAGGATAATCAATCGTAAAATCACTTCTGATAAATGAGAGTCGGGAAGCAAAAAACAGTCTTTGAACCTTAGAAGTGAAAAGTACAAAACGCTCCATACGTTCCATGCCTATGACTTTTTTACACTTTACGAAATAATAAACCCAGAAAGAAACACGACCTAATCCCGAACCGAGATCACAAAAAACATCCTCTGACGTCAGTCCGAATGTTTCGAATAACCGTTTCAATAAAATAAGAGGTGTTTCTCCATAAACATTTCCGGAATCCGGATTCGAAGATGATTCCCTAGCCCGTTTAACTTCCTTGTAAGGATTAAAAAAACAGCTACGTATAAAAATAATCAAATCAATAAGTGCAAAGACAGGATGTCTCAAATAAAAAAAAAACAATTGATACAGAAGTCAAAAAAGGAAAACCAACTTCTTACAAAAATTTTAACCAAAATAACATCCTTAACAAAGGCATAATTCCTTCGGCAGTTCAAAAACAACATCTTCTTCAACATAAGTGATGTACTCGATTTCAGAGATCCCTAAATCTTTTAATACGGTAATACAGGATTGAACCACATACTCAGGAGTTGAAGCTCCCGCAGTTAGTCCTATATTCGAATAATTTTGAATAAGATCCATAGAAATTTCGGAAGAATCGCCTATTAAGATCGCAGGAATTCCTCTACGAATAGCTACCTCACACAGTCTATTTGAATTAGAACTTTTTTTATCTCCAATAACCAATACCAAATCTACACGATCTAAAATAGCTCTTAAAGCTCTTTGTCTATTGACTGTAGCATAACAAACGGATGAAGTAGGAAGCGTTTGAAGAGTAGGATATTTTTTCAATAAAGCATCCGAAATAAGTTTTACGTCATCTAAACTTAAAGTCGTTTGTGTAACACAAAAAACTGGTTCATTAAAGTTAGGCAATGTCTCTACATCTTCAATATTTTCAACAACGATAACATTTTCCGGAGCTTCTCCTCTTATACCGATAATTTCCGTATGATTTCTATGTCCGATTAAGATAATTTGAAAACCTTTTTTAGAAAAACGTTTAACCGCCGAATGAATTTTAGTAACTAAACCACAAGTAGCATCAACTTCCTGTAGGCCTCTTTTTCGAGCTTGCTGACGAATTTCCGGCGACACTCCATGAGCTGAGTAAATTACTCGCTCACCACAAGGAACGATATCCAAATCTTCTATAAAAAGAACTCCTTTATCTTGTAAAGATTTTACAACATGCTCGTTATGAACGATCTCATGTTTAACATAAATGGGAGGCCCCCATTTAAGCAAAGCAGTCTCAACAATATTAATAGCCCGAACAACTCCGGCACAAAAGCCTCTGGGATTTGTTAGAAATAATTTCTTCATAAAAACAAACGCTGATTTTTAAAATTAATAACCAACCAAAAAGGATTATCCAACAATAGCAGATAATCCTTCTTTAGGGCTTCTATTATCAATTATTTATTCAATAAGCTTTATTGAATAACAAAGTGCGGATCTGGATCCGAAGCATTCATTCCTGAATTATGCTCTTGAATCCAAGATAAAGATAAATTTTCAACATTTTGCACATAATCTTTATAATCCCCGCTTTTCAGATCGAAATTCGTCAAATTCAAGATCACATCAGGTGTTACTCCCACATTCTCTATATAAGAGCCATCCTTTCTAAGAGCCATAGATCCCGTCAATGAACAAGAATTAATCCCGCTTCTGTTAGGGAATTCTACTTGATAGACAAATCCACCAGCCCCTGCCGTAACTTGTCCAATAAGAAGAGAACGATCGTTATCCTTCATAATTGCAGGCATAAGATCCCCGCAAGAATAGCACTCTTCATTAATTAACATAATAATCGGTTTAGTATACCTGTAGTAAGGATTCGGATAAACTTTATCAAATCCAAGCAAGGGCAAAGGATTAGTGAAAGAATATCTACCGAATTCCCATTCTCGAATAATTTTTTGAGAAAAATCTTTAATAGCGCGTGCCGAACGAATATCGGTGACAAGCCCCTCTATATGCTCTCCAAGCACTGCTTGCGCTTGATAATCCGTTGCCACATCTTTCAATGTTTCTAACCAATTAACACTCGATTCTACTTCTTCTTGAGTAATCGTCATATGATGTAACGGGAGCCTTACCGGTTGATCAATCAACATCGAAATTAATCCGTACATATAGAATACGCTGCCACCAGGATTATTTTGTTGATCGATAATTAACCCATCAGTATGCGCTTGCATGAAAGAAACTATCTTTCCGAATAATTCCCATGGCTCATCCACCGCATCTTGCATTTCTTCCCAACTATAGGTAGGTATTCGAATAAAACCGAGGTTCTTCGATATACCAGCTGAATCGACTACTTTGCAAATATAGGCACGGAAAGGTCCTGTCGCTTGTTCCCATAAAACGGAATGACCGAAATAAGGTAAAAAGCCTAACTTAGCTCCTAAGCCGTGTTCTCTAAAAGAAGATTCCCAATGTTTCCTGAATTGCCAAAAGAAGGGCATCATATCCGTTCTAAGCGATTGACTTACTGATTGAGTCTTTTTCTGATCATGTTTAAAAATAGAGCGAACTGCGTAAGGAGTAGGAATATGCGTATGAATATTGAGAAGATCTTTCACTTGTTCCGGAGTATAGTGCCAAGATACGACAACATTTTTTAAAGACCCATCCGATTTCCTTAACAATAAAGAGGAACAACCAGAAGGAACATATGAGGCCCCACCAGCTTTTGACACAAAAGTCAGACTTCGAACTGCATTAGAGAGATCGGTCAATCCTCCTTTTCCTTTCATCTTATAAGCAATAACACTTCTAATCGGAACTCCGTCAAATTCAATAATCTCATCTCCGATACTCAATCCATTGATATTGGATAAAGCATCAACAACAAATACGCTCCCATTTACGGTTCGCTTTAAAACCAGGGGTAAATAAGAACGCTCGGTAGCGAAAAAATGAATACCCGCATGATAATCTTGAAGGGATTCAAAATATTTGAACATGCCTTCTTGTATATGGGAAACTTTGAGATAATAATGCCAAGATAACCTGTCCCGAAAATTTTGCAATTCCTTTTCTGCACTCCACCCAAAAATTTTTTCTTTCCATGAGATAGGCGCATACTTTGTATTCACCAAATGATTGATGAAATCAAGATCTTGAAGCCCATTGAATAAAATACTTTGAGAGTTGTCGCAAACTCCATATTTTTTATTTTCTCCACAAATCCCATTAAAATTAGAGACAAGTAAACAAAAGGCTAAACTAACAAATAATTTTTTCATAACACTCCTTCAAAGCAAGCAAAACGGAGAGCATGTTAATAAATAATCGAAAAAAAAGTAAATACTATAAACCCAAAACACCGTTAAGAACGAAATAAGTGACTAAACCTCCGAAATATCCCAAGATAGCTACCAAGGAAATTTTTTTAAAATACCACAAAAAGTCAACTTTCTCTATCCCCATGTAAGCTACGCCAGCAGCTGAACCTATGACTAAAATACTTCCTCCGGTCCCCGCAGCATAAGCAATCAGTTTCCATAACGTATGATCCGTGGGTAAATCGTACATTCCTATAGTAGCGGCTACCAAAGGTACATTGTCTAAAATGCTCGAAACCAATCCTATGACAACGGCAACGTAATTCCTACTAGGAAGCAATCGATCCAAAAATTCCGAAAAAGAAAATAGTATTTTTCCGTATGTTAAAGCATTGACAGCCATTAAGATTCCGATAAAAAACGTAATCGAAGATATATCTATTTTCGTTAAAATATAAGGGACTCTTAAATGGGAACGACTTTCTCCATGAGGGTGATGTAACCAATCACTAGCTAACCACACAAGCCCCAATCCTAACAAACCTCCCATAAAAGGAGGCAAACCCACACAAGTTTTCCAAACCGGAACCATCAACAAGGAACCTATTCCTAAAATGAGTATTACGTAGGCTCCGGGTTGAGGATCCGATTTACTGACATTGTCATGCATTGCAATATGCCGTTTTTTCAGAAATAGTTGAGCCACTAATCCGGAAACTAGGGCACATATGGCACTTGGAAAAAAAAGAGATTTGATAATACCCCAAGAAGACACTTTGTTGTTAATCCAAAGCATCGTCGTCGTAACGTCACCTAAAGGAGTCCAAGCACCTCCGGCATTCACTGCAATCACACAAACCGCACCTAATATCCAACGATCTTCTCTATTTTTTACTAAGCGTTTGAGTATCGAAACGATAATAATAATCGAAGTCAAATTATCCAATGCGGCCGACATAAAGAAAGATATACCGATTAATAACCAAAGTAAACTATAACCCGAACTAAATCGAAAACAACGAACAAGAAGTTCAAATCCTTTGTGAGCGTCTATGAGCTCTATAATAGCCATAGCGGCAAAAAGAAAAAATATGACCTGAGCCGTATCTGCTAATTCCAAAGCCATTTCTCCGGAAGAACCGTGACCGAGATGGAAAAAACAAAACAACCACATCATTCCACCCATAATGAGAGCCACCGCCGACTTATTAATTTTTAAAAAGCCTTCGAAAACAATACCCATATAACCGATAAGAAACAAAGAAGCCAATTCCAACAACAACATACGCTCTACCACATCTTCATAAATTAAGATCACGCCACCAATATACTTCAATTGTTTAAAAGAATGGGAATGATACACCGTGACCCGGACAAGGAAATTATGCACCTAAGTTCTTTAATAAGTCAGAAAAAAATCTAAAAATTAAACAAAAAATCAAATATTTTGTTTCTGACATTCCATTAATCAAAATACTTTAAAAAACTATTCCGTATTAATTAATGACCGTGTAAAAATTTTACTCATTGAGACAACTCCGCCTCGAAAAAAAAAATTATGAAATATACCTGGTCGTTAAAACATTTCATTCCAAGAATTTTCTTTTGTTTAAAAGAAGGTTACTCTCTTAAATCTCTTAAAAAAGATTTAATAGCCGGCATTACTACCGGAGTAATAGCTTATCCTACAGCCATTGCCATAGCAATTGGTGTCGGACTTCCTCCGCAGCAGGGATTATATGCAGCTATTATCGGAGGTTTCATTGCTTCAGCGCTTGGAGGAAGCACATTATTGATATCCGGGCCCACCAGTACTTTTATTATCGCTCTTTATTCCGTTCTGGCTAAACACGGATTTGACGGCCTTATTCTGGTTACCGTGCTTTCCGGGTGTTTACTCATCGGATTTGCTCTAATCGGACTGGGTAATTTCATTAAGTATATGCCTTATCCGGTCGTGACCGGTCTCACTACAGGGATCGCCGTTATCATTTTTTCGGCGCAAATTAAAGATTTTTTGGGATTAAGAATGGGAGACAATCTTCCCGTAGAATTTTTGTCTAGATGGAAAGCTTATTGGGATTATTTATGGACCTGGGATCCCAAGACTTTAGCAGCCGGTTTGCTAACTCTCCTTATTATTATTTATTTCAAAAAATATAAGCCAGGCTATCCGGGCGTGATGATCGCTTTAGTAGTGGTTAGCGTCGGAGCTACTTTATTTAATATTGACATTCCTACTATCGGAAGTCGATACGGAGCACCACCTTCATCTTTTCCGCTGCCTTCGTTACCGCATTTCGGTTTAACAAAAATTCTTGCTCTTATGCCGGATGCTCTTACAATCGCAGTCTTGGCTGGTATAGAAACCTTATTATCTGCGGTTGTCGCAGACGGCATGACCGGAGAAAGACACCAATCCAATTGTCAATTAATGGCTCAAGGATTGGCTAATATAGGAAGCGCGTTCTTCCAAGGAATACCCGTCACCGGTTCCCTTTCCAGAACGGCAACAAACATCAAATCCGGAGGATTAACTCCTCTTGCAGGAATGATTCATTCTCTATTCCTTTTTGTAGTACTGTTTCTTTTATGTCCTTTAACGGTGAAAATTCCTCTGGCATGTTTGTCGGCGGTGCTAATCATGATTGCTTGGAGCATGAGCGAAATTCATCATTTCGTACATCTTTTCACTGCTCCGAAACAAGATGTCCTGGTTCTGATTGCCGTATTTACTCTTACGGTATTGACCAATATTACTTCGGCCGTACAAATAGGAATGATGCTGGCAGCCTTTTTATTTATGAAACAAATGAGTGATCTTTCAGACGTTGTTTCAACCGCAAATTATTTCGACGATACTAAAACCTCTTCAAAAGAAGATTCGGAAATTTTAATGAAACAAGATATTCCGGACGACACCGAAGTTTATGAAATTAACGGTCCTTTTTTCTTCGGAGTTGCCGACCGATTAAAAAATTTGCTCAATGACATAGAAAAACCTCCTAAAGTTTTTATTCTAAGAATGAGTCGAGTTCCAACTATAGACGCTTCAGCTATGCACGCACTTGAGGAATTCTATCTGGAATGCGAAAAACAAAACACCGTGCTTCTGCTTTCGGGAGTCAAAAAAACTCCTTTAAATGATTTAAAAGGATACCACCTGGACGAGCTTATCGGAGAAGACCATATCTTCTCTAATTTGAAAGATGCTCTCGATTTCGCTAAGGCTCTAGTAAGGCTGGAACAAAAATCTCTTTAAAGATTACCCACCATGCTTTTCGGATCCGTTAATGCATCGAAGTCTTCTTCGGAAAGAAAACCTAAAATCAAACAAGCTTCTTTTAAGGTCAGATCATCATGAAAAGCTTTTAAAGCAATTTTCGAACAATTGTCGTAACCTATCTTAGGAGACAAAGCCGTGACTAACATGAGAGAAGAGTTGACATATTCATTAAGCCGTTTTTCATTGGCTTTTAAACTGAAGACAAAATTTGCAGCAAAAGAAGTCATTGCATCCGATAACAGAGTAATCGATTGCAGACAGTTATGAGCTATCACGGGCTTAAACACATTAAGTTCAAAATTTCCTCTAGAACCGCCCATAATCACAGCTTGGTTATTCCCCATCACTTGAGCACATACCATATTCACTGCTTCACATTGTGTAGGATTGATTTTTCCAGGCATAATCGAAGATCCGGGCTCATTTTCCGGAAAAATGAGTTCATGAAATCCACAACGGGGTCCCGATCCCAAAAAAGCCAAATCCGTAGCTATTTTTGTTAACGAACAACTTAAAGTAACTAATGCACTATGAAAGAATACTAAGGCATCGTGACACGAAAGAGCGGAAAAATAATTGGACGCACGAACAAACGGTTCATTAGTTTCTTTAGATAAATAATATAGAATTTTTTCTATAAAACCTTTAGGCACATTTATTCCTGTTCCTACTGCAGTAGCTCCTATAGCCAACTCATATAAACCGGTTAAACAAAACCCTATACGTTCTAAATTCTTTTCTATTTGATCAACGTATCCTGAAAATTCCTGTCCCAAAGTCATGGGAACGGCATCCATCAAATGGGTACGTCCGATTTTGATTAAAAATTTGAAATCGAGACTTTTATTTTTCAAAGCATTTTTTAATTTCTCAATAGCAGGGATCAATAACTTTTTCGTCTCCAATACCACGGCAATGTGCATAGCAGTCGGATAAACATCATTCGATGATTGCGATAAATTAACGTGATCATTGGGGTGTACTGGGGTTTTGCTCCCTAAAATGCCTCCATGACGTTTAATGGCGAGATTAGAGATAACTTCATTCATATTCATGTTCGATTGAGTACCGCTTCCCGTCTGCCATACTTTTAAAGGAAAATGTTCTTTAAATTGGCCTGACAATACGTCATCCGTTGCCGATACAATCATATCAGTGATGCGTTCCGAAATTAATCCTAAATCTCGGTTAGCCAAAGCTGCACATTTTTTAATCAAAGCCAAAGCATGAATAATGGGCTCCGGCATAACTTCGTGTCCCCAAGAAAAAAAATTCATGGAACGAGCAGTTTGAGCTCCATAATAAGCTTCTTCGGGAACGAACACTTCTCCCAAACTATCTTTTTCTTTGCGCAGCCCCATAAAGCACCCCTCTAAGAACAAATCAAATTACTTTGTAATATTTATTACGTAAAGTTACAATCATTTCTCATTTTAAAGGTAGTTTTTTTGTGAATAGAAGATTATCTATTTTAGGTTTGTTTTTTTTAGTCGCTCTATTGTTTTTATGGGAATGGAGCTCTAGAACCAATCCTGCTTTAGCCCTAATGTTCCCGCCTCCTTCAAAAATCTGTGAATCCATTAAACAGTCTCATTCGATTTTTTTCCATGAGGCTCTCGTAACGATTAAGGGTATGATCGGAGGATTTTTGGTTGCTCTCGGATTGGCGTTTTCTTTTGCCATAGTCATGGACAGATTCAAAGAATCAAAATCTTTTTTTCAACCTATATTCGTAGCTTTTCAATGTTTGCCTTTATTTACGCTGGCGCCTTTAATCGTCCTTTGGTTCGGTTGGGGAGTTCAAGCAGTCATTATTCCTAATGCATTAATGATTTTTTTTCCTCTTACGTTAACCATATGTCAAGGATTGAAATCAGCTCCGAACGAGCTTGAGGAATTTTTTAACGTTCACAAAGCCACTTACAATCAAACTCTAATTAAATTGAGATTGCCTTTCGCCATACCTCATATTTTCTCGGGATTGAAAATTGCCGCCGCCGGCGCAGGTTTTGGAGCTATAGCCAGTGAATGGGTAGCCGGCACTTCCGGATTGGGCATTTTAATTCTTGAAACAAGAAGAAATTACGATTTGGAAATGACTTTTGGAGCCTTATTTACTTTAAGTGTTCTAACCATCTCTTTTTATTCATTAATTTTGTATTTGGAAAAGGTATTTTTTCGTGCTTTCAGAATTACGAAATCGGAAAAAATAAACTCAAACAGAAAATCCCATCCGAAATGTGTTCTAACTGGATTGACACTAACTCTAGTGCTTGTGGGGATTTGGATCTGTGTAAAACAAAATAAAAGCGAAAAAATATCAAAAGTCGGTTTACGGAAAACGGAACTGTTATTGGATTGGTTGCCTAACGTTAATCATATTCCTTTATATGTAGGGAAAGAAAAAAAATTTTTTGAAAATCGAAATATAGATCTCTCGATAAGAAAGTGTATCGATGGCGGGAATACTCTCTCTCATCTGCTGTTTCAAAAAGCCGATCTAATCATACAAAGCACAACGGGAACGGTTAAAGCGTATCTTAAAGGAAGTCCGGTACAAATTATCGGACAGCTTATAGAACTTCCTTTAAGCGGGTTAATCTATCGAAAATCCGACGTTAAGATAAACGATATATCCGAACTGAACGGAAAAATTTTCGGTTTATACTTTAATAGCCAAGATCCCAGCGTTTTTTTAAATAATCTTAAAAAACACGGTGTTGTTCCTAAACAGGTTAAAAATGTCAGTGCGGATTTAATATCTCCGATGGTATTAAAAAAAATCGATGTCTTATACGGTGCCTTTTGGAATATCGAAGGCATCAAATTAGAATCTCTCGGATTAAAATTAAAAATTTTCTCTCCCAGTTCTTACGGAATCCCCGATGCTCCTCAAATGATTATCGTAGCCAAACAAAAAACCGTTTTTTCAGAAAAACACTTTGTTTCTTCTTTTCGCAAAGCTCTCAATGAATCCATCAATTTTTGCATCCATAACCCCGAAGAATCTCTGCAAATTTTTTTTAAATACGCACCTCAAAACAAAAAGATCCAGAAAAACATGGCCCTTCAATGGGATAAGACACTCCCTTTGCTGGCAAAAACACAAGATAAAATCGACGACCGAATGCTATTTGAAATAAGTGATTGGTTAACAAAAAACAATTCCTTGAAAGGATTTTCGAATGAACGTTCTCAAATCGATTTGGAATCTTTTTAATTATCCGTATTTTTGACCCGGATTAGCCAAGACATGTGCTAATTTCACCATAACATCTCGAAGCACTTCGATAGGCTTTTGATCGGCTTTTACTCTAGAAATAAGGTGTGAAGGGTAAAAACTAAGAAGGCCGGTGATCTCTCTGTGATAATTGTCGAGTCGTCTCTTCAAAACATCTATATTCATGTCCTCAACTATTCCTCGATCATGAATCAATTTTCGAGTCCTTGTCAGAAGTTCCTGTTCATCACGAACTTCCAATACAATGATATGTCTGACTAAAAGATAATTTTCCAATAATTCAGCTTGCTTAACGGTCCTTGGTAATCCATCGAGTACAAGATCCTGCCTATCCGGAGAAAAGCGACCTGTAGCAATCAGTCCTTGTACATAATATTTCCAAATAGTAACAACGTCGTCATCGGGAATTAAAAGTCCCGCAAAAGCATATTTATGAAAAAATTGTCGAATTAAAGATTCAGTGGGATATGAACGAAAAATTTCTCCTAAAGACAAATGCACTTGACTTCCGGCATTATTTAAAAAATTGCCAAGCATATTCTTGCCCGAACCAGGAGGACCGAAAAGTAAAATCGACGAAAATTTTTCCGTGTATTTCTTAACTGCATCTAAAATTATTTTATCGACCATAAGCGTATTCTAAACAAAACCGAAAAAAAAACCATGTTTTCATAATTTAATATTGTAAAAAATGTTGAAAATCATGGAAACTCTTCTCATGTCTTCTTTTGACTTGCATTCAGTTTTTATTTTGGTCTTTACGGCAGATGCTTTAACGAATGGGCAGATTATTCATCGTTGTTTATTGAAGAGTGAAAAATCTTCACGTTTTTTCATGTTAAGCTTGATTGCTTCGTTGTTAGGGATGTTTGTGCTTTATTTCATAGCCCTAGGAGCTCTTTACGTATTACAAACGCCCTCTTCAGCTTTAAAGTTTACTTCTGGCGTCGTGATTCTTATTTCCGGACTCAGATCAGCTTTTAATAAAACCGATCTAAAGGATTGGGAAACTAAGTTAGGGCAGGATAGCAAACCGTTTGGATTTTTCGCTCCGGTTGCCATGCCCACAATTGTCGGTCCTTCTTGGTTTGCTGCGGCCTTGCTTTTAATCATTCCCCCATATTCAACTATCCGTAATTTACAAAATATTCTTTGTGCTTGGTTTGTTCTAGGTGTTAGTCTTATTTTAATGCATCTCGTCTTTAAAAAATTTATGACCGATAAATTTTTTAAAGGATTTCAAGCAGTCATTGGTTTGGTTATCACGATAATCGGCGTTCAAATTATTCTTGACGGATTGCAACTGGCTCTAATACCTTCTTATTGATTATGAAAGTTTTGCTCAATCTAAGTTTATTGTTTTATGTTCTTTTTAACGCGCTCGGTTCTATTCCTGCTTTCGTTACTTTATTAAAAAATTTCTCTCTAAAAAGACAGTCGGAAATTATTATTCGAGAGATGATCTTTGCACTACTTGCAATTCTCGTTTTTATTATTATCGGTGAACAGTTTTTTGATTTGTTTAACATAAAATTCTACGGATTTCAATTAGGTGGGGGATTGCTTCTTTTTTTGGTGGCTTTGAAAATGGTTTTCGTTAGCCCTCTTTCGACTGAACTTTCCGAAAAAACCAAGACAAGTTCCAATAAAGAACCAATCTTCTTTCCCCTTGCTTTTCCTATTATAACGGGTCCGGCCGTTTTGACGAATTTATTAGTCTATATGCAAAGCGGTGCACATCCTAAATTCATCATTTTAACAGCTATTTTGATTGCTTGGATGGGCTCGCTATTCACGCTTTTATTATCCGGACCTATTTATAAAGCTATGGGGAAAAACGGATTATATGCTTTAGAGAGAATATTCGGTCTGTTGTTGTTACTGATGGGAGGAAATCTGATTATCAAAGGGTTTTTTTCAGCCTTTAATTTAACCCATTGTTTGAAACAACTGGGTCTTTCTTAGTTCGGTATCATCTATGATAAAAAAAAATGATCCCTGTTGGTGTTTGAGCGGAAAAAAATGGAAAAATTGTCACTATCCTTTCTTGCATGATCTTTCATCCGAAGAACAGATCAAACGAGAATATGCTTCCAAGTATGATATTTTAATTAAGAGCAAAACGGAAATCTCTAAAATTCGAACGGCTTGCAGAGTTACCGCAAAAATCTTAAATAAGATTTGCAACTACGCTAAAGCTGGCATCACAACCGATGAACTGAATGACCTTTCAATTGATTTACATAAACAGTTCAATGCCATCCCAGCTCCTTTAGGCTATGGAACCCCTCCTTTTCCTAAAACTATTTGCACATCATTGAACGAAGTTATTTGTCACGGAATACCGAATAATGTTCCCTTAAAATCCGGAGATATTTTGAATATCGACGTCTCTTGTATCGTAGATGGTTATTACGGTGACTGCAGTAAAATGGTCTTAATCGACACCGTTTCACAAGAAAAACAAGATGTCTGCTCGGCTTCTCTTGAAGCTTTGGAAGAAGCTATTAAGATCTTAAAACCCGGATTGCCGTTATATGAAATCGGCAATATTATCGAAAATGTCGCGGCACGTTATGGATTTACGGTAGTCGATCAATTTGTCGGACATGGTGTCGGAATCAGATTTCATGAAGGACCTCAGGTATTCCATCATCACAATCAAAGCAATATTCCTTTAGTTCCAGGCATGACATTCACTATAGAACCCATGATCAACGTCGGTGTTAATAAAGGTTCCATTGATCCGTCCAATCAATGGGAAGCCAGAACTTTAGACGGAAAGCCGAGCGCTCAGTGGGAACATACGGTTCTTATTACATATTCCGGCTATGAGATACTAACTCTTCCAGAAGAATAATTTCTTTTTCGAGTTCTGAGATTACATCTAGTAAGTTTCCGATTATATGTAGATCATCCGGCTCACTTTCCAAAAAAAGCTCCTCTTTTATTTTAAGAGCATTTAGCTTGTCTTTTACATTAAAAAGCTCTTGTCGAGATGTAAACAAATGTCTATCCTTATCCTTAAATTGCTCTCTTAATTGCAGATATCGTCTTTTGTACTCGTTATTCATGTCTCGATAAACGATTGATAAGTCCTGAGATTCACATATTTGTTCCGATATATTAGTTCTATCGCCGACGGTTTCAAGAATTTCCGTTATCGGTCTTTGATTTAAAGTAGTAATTTCCTGCTCTAATAACATGATTTTTTCTTGAAGCTGACGATTATCTTTACTAATACTATCCTTTATTTCATTGATCTCCGTATATTGATCGAGTAACTGCATTTTTTGTTCTTCTAAACAAGCCGATTGCATTTGAAGATCGCTTATCTTTTTAAGTAGAGAATTTTTATCCTCAATACAGGTGGAAGACGATTGATATTCGTCCTTCAATTCAATAAATCTATGATGAAGAACTTGATAATCGTTCAACCAAGCCGAACGATTCTTAATCAAAAATTGTCTTTCGGATTCAATAAAGGAGAACTGATGATTGATCTCTACTAGAGACATCTCCTTAAGCTCTAAAAGAGCCGTTAAATCTTTTATCTTTTTTTCCGATTGCTCTTTTAGCAATAATAAGTCCCTTGATAAGGTCTTACTTGACTCCACTTCCTGTGCTATCACACCCAGTCGTTCGTCATAAATTTTTCGTTCACCCTCTCTGATATCTTGTACATCCAACAAGCCCAAGAATAATAAAATATAATTGATATGTAACACAAGAAAGGCCCCTTGCATCCATAAAATATCATGCAAATTATCAAATGTAAATAACAGGCACGTACTGAGAGCTATAACTATTCCGCATGAAAGAATAACGCCCCAGAAAGAAAATAAAAAAACAAAGAAAAACCCTGAGATATATAAACAGCTATATAGAGCCGGAGATATGCCGGAATATTCAGAAATCTGCAACAAAGCTAATAAATGCAAAATTAAGGAAAAACAAATCCCTTTCAAATCGATAAAAGGACGAATGTTATTTCTTAAAGAAATTACTAACCCTAAATGGGACAACCTCTTTTGAACAAATATACTCTTAAAACTAACGAACCTTAAATATCCATTCCTCATAAAAGACAGCATCACTATTTCCTTTTTAAGAAAAATCCGTCATTTTCCAAACTAATTCCCTATCATCTTGTTCAAGATTCTTTTGAGCCGATTCCAGTAAGTAACTTATCAACATCGGATCACCTTGATACGTCATATTCACTTGTAATTTTCCCTTCTCTTCTCCGCAGGTAATAAGCACGTAACCATTTAAATTATCATCAGCGTCTTCGTATATCACAAGCCGTTCCCAAATAAATTCGATCTTCGAAAATACCAAATATCTCCGAAAATTGATGTGTTTAAATAAAAATCATACAACACTCACTATATTGCACATAAAATGAGATTTTCGTTTTTCTTCATGACCGTTCACTATCGTCATCGGCACCATATTATTATCTTTGATGTTTTCACTAAATGTTATTTACACATATTCCTGAGAATACACTTCAACCTTTTGATTCTCAATTTTTTCATCCATTAAATAAGAATTCTTATTTGAAAAAATTAATCATTATAAAAAAAACTATTTCGATTATTTAATTTTTTTTGTCAAAATTAAATAAAAATATAAAAGGTTTTTTTCTGTGTTTGTTCAATTCAATAATAAAAAAGAAAAAAATAGTAATATCATATCAAGTTCCATAGTAGTAGTTCCGGGAGCAGGAGGATCGAATGAGGCATCCAAAAAATTCGGAACGGCACTTTATACGATTTTCACATTACTCTTAGATGCTATTTCAACAAGACAACAGACGGTACTCGTTCAATCTAAACAATTAAATGCCAATACAAACATTCAGCAAGAGCTTAACGATCAAATAAGTCAAATTAAGTACGGAGTCGTGAATTCAGGGGCTACCGAAGCCGAAATTACTCAAACTCAAAATGCTAATCAAAATTATTCCGCACAACGTTCGACCATACAAGATGCTCTTATTACCACACGTCAAAACGGTCAGATAATCTTAACGAACGCGTCAACCAATATTAATCTTATACAACAACTAGCTTCCCAAGACTCGGCTTTTCTTAAAACCATGTCGACAATAGGTAGCTTGGCTAACCAAATCAATCAACCTCCGGGATAATACTAATTATGTACTTACCAACCACCAAAACGGAAAAATCGCAATACGGGTTTAATGCGGCTGTTTCAGGAACATCTTCGCAGAATATTATGGAAAGATTCCTGGATTCAAAAAATCCCTTAATTTCGACAGTATATTATGTTTATCAATCGATACTCACGGCACAAGAAAATTTATCGATTATCGCACAGGAACTCCAAAACAATGCCTCTTCTCAAACTTATTTGAATAACCAAGAAGCACTGTATCAGTATGTAACGATTCCGAAAAACAAACTTTACAAAGCCGACGGGACTACTCCCGAAGATCTGAAACCCTCATATCTACAAGATATTCAAGCTACCAACCAAGCTGTTGGAGCTTCCAGACAGGCTATCCAGAACCAAATTTCCAGTCTGAACAACGGAGCACAAGTTATTTCAAGTAACCTGAATACGAATAACAACATTATCCAGCAATCGCTACAAGTCGGACAAGCTCTTATACAAACCTTTTCACAAATCGTAAGCTTAATTTCCAATATCTAGGGAAAACATGGAACCAATACTAAAATCTGCCATAGTGGTACCTTCAGACAGAACGACAATAGAACTTAACCCGGTTCAATTATATCCGGGAACAACGAATAATATGACGGGACTGTACCTTTGCATCATGTATCTCATGGACCTGTCTAAGTCGACAAACAATGTCACGCAGACAATAATGGCTTTACTTCAAGATAACACCAAACAACAGCAACGTCTTAATAATGAATTAATGGCCACGGAACTATTACGAGTCCCCAAATTATATAAAGAAAAACAAGGCGATGACGAGCCTTATAAAAATAGCGGCGAAATTCAAGGATTTCAAACCAAAAACCAACAAATCAGTTCCTTAAGACAATTTTTGCAAGGAAAACTGGGAAGTGCTCAACAAAGAGCTCAAATTAATCAAAAATCCGTTAATGCAACCGTTAGTGAAGCAATGCAAATCATGCAAACAGCGGATGGTTTATTGAAAACATTAGGAGAATTGAGTTATAAAGCTAACTTAACATCCGCCCCTAAAAATTGAGTTAGCTAGCAATTAAATTCCTTTAAAAATAAAATTGTTATATAATAATCCAACTGGTTATTTAAGATATTAAGGAATAATGAGAATTATTTTCCCTAATAGAACGAGTGCTAATCCGTTAGTGACGAAAATATTGAAGCAAATTCCTTTGGGTGTATTTGTCTTTTCCATCCTTTCGCCGATAATGAATTTTGTTTTTGCACGGTTTGGTTGGCATTTTCTGTCCTACCGTTTCGGTTTATCCCTAGAAGGGATTGCATCGAAACATTATTGGCAATTCTTTACTTATTCGTTTGTAAATTCCACAAGTTCAGTGTTTTCTCAAGGGCTTTTAATTAAAGCCACGCTGATGTATTTCGTTCAACAAACAATGCTTAATCTTTTTATTAAGAAGATAGGAAATATAAAATTCATCCTCTTTTGGTTCATGCAAATTCTATCCGTAGCTTTGTTTTCATTGTTCTTGATGTATTCTAAATCTCTGGGAAACACCGTATACGGAATCTTACCCTTCTCAATAGGGTTAACGACGGTCGGTATATTCCTCGATCCTCAAAAAAAAATAGGATTACCTCCTTTGCCCATTTATTTTTCCGTTAAATGGATCGCTCTTATCATTGTAGGATTCGTATTTTCGGTTCTAATTTCACAAAATCAATTAATAACCGTTTTCAATTCCATTATATCTATTGGAGTCGCGGTTCTTTTCTGTCGAATGGAACGTATACCTAATCCTTATATATCCGAACTTTCTTTTTGAAGTTGCTCGTATTCTAAGTCTTTAAAAAAGGCGAAAACAGCAGCGCGAGCCTCTCCTAACCCCGAAAGAACTCCCTCTTCAAATTTAAAAAAAATATTACTTTCTAAATCTTCAAGATCCATCGGTTGAAGCACGTCTTCGATCGTAATATTCGGGATGATATTTTTGGCTAACAAGAGCAACTTAGAAGACTGTCGTTCAAACATTTCATTTAAAAGAAAAAATAATTTCAATTTGAAAATCTCATCCATCTTGCTCCATTCTCTTATTTTTAAAAAATTTCTGTAATAAATTTTTGGATTCAAAACTACAAACCCCGGATGTCACTTCAACCGTATGAAAAGGATGTTTTAAGGAAAATAAATTTGTCCAACTCCCACAGGCTCCTAAACGGATATCCGGAGCTCCCCAGACAATCCGTTTGATCCGAGCCGCCAAAATCGCACCCGCGCACATCGGACACGGCTCTAATGTACAATACATAACGGTATCCAAAAGTCGCCAATCTTGAAGCGCTGTTGCTGCACTTCCTATACATAAAATTTCGGCGTGAGCGGTCGAATCCATTAAGGATTCAACTCGATTATGCCCCCGAGCAATAACTTTTCGGTTTTTCGTGATTATGCACCCGACCGGAACTTCATCCGCAAAAAATGCCTTTTCCGCTTCTTCCAAAGCAAGTCTCATAAATCTGATATCATTAGACATATCATCCATATTTTAACCGATTTTAATTATCAGTTTTGCAATGAAATTTCTTATGCAAACCAGCAATTTGTTTTTTAAAAAGACGGGAGCAATAAAATATTTCCGGCGTATCCCAGATAATTTTTTTTTCATGATTATGCAACCTTATAAATTCTTTGAATTCCTCAAATATTCGTATCGCCACTTCAGGAGAAATCTGCGAAGCATAATAGAGGACTCTTGTTCTGAAAAACGACAAAATTTAATTTTGAAAATGTCGAACTTATTTTTTCTAAATGATTTCGTAAGTCTTTCAATCGATTTTCAAAAAAATCATAGACATCCGTATATTTGATTAACCATCTGTTCGCCATGAACTTAACATTAATAAAAGATATGTAACCGACTGTCTAATCTAAATACTCATTTTTTAAATCGCTCTTTATATCACTCACAACAATCGGAAAACAAGATGCGAGATCTTTACAGACAATTATTATATGACATTTCAAGCATCTTTCGGGTCTTTAAAAAGGCAATTTATAACAAGAAACCGTTATAAGCATCCAGCATGAAAATTTTTATCCGTTACAAGGGTTGTACTTTAACAGCAAGCTGTATATAATCGCCGTAAAAACGAGGAGAATCCCAATGTCTTTGGATAAGGGCACGAAAGAGGAAATTACGAAAAAATTTCAACTTCACGAAAAAGATACTGGTTCTGCGGATGTTCAGATCGCGATTTTGACTGAGCATATAGCTGAGTTAAAGGAGCACTTGAAACGAGCACCTAAGGATCATAGTTCTCGTTTGTCATTATTGAAATTCGTGGGACAAAGAAGAAAACTCTTAGAATACTTAAATTCAACGGACACTGAGAGATATAAGAATTTGATCAAAAGACTCAATCTCCGCAAATAATTTTTTCAATAATACGTTACTGTATTCTTTATTCTTTTCAGGGATAGCTTTGGTTTTTTACGTTGAGGTTGTCCTTGGGTTTTTAATTTTTCCTAAGGAGATTTTTTTAGATGAAAGCAACTGTCTTAAGTGTTCCTGTGAGCGATAGCCTCAGTATTCATTTTGAAACCGGTAAAATAGGCAGGCAAGCAAACGGGGCAGTCCTAGTAAGAATGGGTGACACGGTTGTTTTCTCTTCAGCTTGCTATTCTCGGGAAATGGTCCTTGACGTGGATTTTTTACCTTTACGGGTTGATTACCAAGAAAAATTTTCTTCCGCAGGTAAGACTCTAGGTGGGTTTATCAAGCGAGAAGGTCGTCCGTCAGAGAAAGAGATTTTGGGTTCCAGACTTATCGATCGTTCCTTACGTCCTAACATGCTAGATGGTTATTATCAAGACACACAGATTTTGTCTTACGTATGGTCTTACGATGGATTACATTTACCGGATCCTTTAGCTATATGCGCTGCATCTGCCGCGCTTGCGATATCGGACATTCCGATGTCAAAACCGGTTGCCGGAGTAAGAGTAGGATTAATAGACGGACGTTTTGTCGTCAATCCTTCGGCCGAAGAAATGACGGTATCTCGTTTGGATTTAATTTTATCGGGCAGCGAAGATGCAATTTTAATGATTGAAGGGCATTGTGATTTTCTTTCCGAAGAAGAACTGCTGACGGCAATTGAAACCGGTCATACGGTAATAAAAAAGATTTGTCAAGCTATAAGCAAATGGCAAAAAGAGATCGGTAAGCCTAAAAATATGTCGGTTATTCGCGTGCTTCCGCAGATCGTTTTAGAGACTGTCAAATCTTTAAGTTCCGAGAGAATTAAAGAAGTCTTACGAATTAAAGACAGATTCATTTCAATGACTAAGCTCGAAGAGATTGAAAAAGATCTATTGAAAGAATTAGTCTCGGTCGATAATGAAGGTGATAATGAGAATCCTTTTTCAGTTTCTAACATCAAATTGGCTTATAAAAAAGCCAGATCAAAATTAATGCGAGAAACAATTAAAGAAACCGGTTTACGTCTTGATGGACGTGGTTTGGAAGACATTCGTCACATATATATTGAAACAGGTCTTTTACCTCGAACTCACGGAAGTTGTTTATTTACGCGCGGAGAGACTCAAACCTTAGCTGTGTGTACTTTAGGCGGCGAGAGCATGGGACAACGTTTTGAAGATTTGAATGGCGAAGGTACACATAAATTTTATTTACAATACTCTTTCCCTCCTTTTTCCGTAGGAGAAGTAGGAAGAATAGGTGCTCCCGGAAGACGGGAGATAGGTCATGGTAAGTTGGCGCAAAAAGCACTCCAACATGTCTTACCTGATTTTTTGAAATTCCCTTATGCAATTAGGTTAGAATCCAATATCACGGAATCCAACGGCTCTTCTTCGATGGCCTCGGTTTGTGGAGGTTGTCTGGCACTAATGGACGCCGGTGTTCCGATTAAAGAACCGGTATCCGGAATTGCAATGGGCTTAGTATTAGATCCTGACTCCGCGATTATCCTTTCCGATATTTCAGGTACGGAAGATCATCTTGGAGATATGGATTTTAAGGTAGCAGGAAGTGAAAACGGTATTACATCTTTCCAGATGGATATCAAGGTCGAAGGGATTACCCATAAGATCATGGAACAAGCGCTACAACAGGCTAAAAGAGGTCGTCTGTTTATTTTAGAACAAATGAATTCTGTTCTTGATAAACCTAAAGAAGTTTCTTCGTACGCTCCTCGTATTGAAACCATGCAGGTCAAACCGAATAAAATAGCGGTTATTATTGGCCCCGGTGGTAAGCAAATACGCCAAATTATAGAAGAAACGGGAGTTCAGATTGATATTAATGATTCTGGACTTGTAAGTATTGCATCAACTAATGAGGAATCTATGCGTAAAGCAAAAACAATTATCGAAGGATTAATCGGAGAACCGGAAGTAGGTAAAATTTATAAAGGGAAAGTGACTTCCGTTGTCAATTTTGGAGCGTTTATTGAAATTTTTCCTGGCAAAGAAGGTCTTTGTCACATCTCCGAACTCTCTCCTAAAAGAGTAGAGAACGTATCCGATGTAGTCAGAGAAGGCGATGTCATAGAAGTTAAATTACTGAGTATTAATGAAAAAGGACAACTAAAATTAAGCCGTAAAGCTGTTTTAGCTGCACAGTCCGAGTAATTGTCAGTAAATTTTTACATCGTAAAGCCCCGAATTTCTTCGGGGCTTTTTTATTGTCGAAATCTTCTGATGGTAACGATCGGCAGCTGTTACGTATGGAGAAGGAGCGTCTAGCCCCGAAGAATCAAGCAAATTCTTTCCGCCGTTACGTGCAAGACTATGTTACTTTCAGTCCGAAATCACCAGAAACAATTTCGTTAGGAGGAGGAGGCGGTAAATCTTCCGTTTTCTTGAAAAGCATATTCTCTTCTTTCATTCGTGCTTTCTTCTTTTCTGAATCCCAAGAATTATTCATAATTTCTTTAACATCGGTTGCATTAAGAGTTTCAAATTCCAAAAGCAATTTGGTCATAAGCTCAAGCTTATCTTTATGATTTTTGACAATATCCAAGGCCTTTCCGTAAGCGTTGTCCAAGATTCTTTTGACTTCGGCATCAATAATTTTAGCAGTTTCTTGGGAATAGTTTTTTTCCGAAGATGAACCGTAAACACTTTCAGTAGATTCATCATAAGCAACGGTTCCTAAAGATTCGCTCATCCCCCATTCACAAACCATGCTACGTACCAAACGTGTTGCCTGAACGATATCTTGCTGTGCACCACTGGAAATATCACCTAAAAATACTTCTTCGGCCGCTCTTCCTCCCATCAATACAGCTAGTTGATCAAATAATTCCTTCTTCCAATAACTAAGCTTGTTTTTTTCAGGTAAAAAGTGAGTCGCGCCTAAGGATAATCCTCTAGGAATAATCGTAACTTTATCCACGGGATCGGCATATTCAACAACTAAGCCCACAATAGCATGCCCGGATTCATGATAAGCAGTGGTAGATTTCTCTTTTTCATCCATTTCCAAACTTCTTCTTTCTTTACCGTAAAGCACTTTATCTCTCGACTCAGCGACTTCGGCTGCTGTAACTGCCGATCTATCTTTTCTGGCCGCAAGCAAGGCGGCTTCATTCAATAAATTCTCTAAATCAGCTCCGGAAGCTCCCGGTGTACTCCTGGCAATAGCATACAAATCTACTGTAGGATCCAATTTAATTTTAGTTGCATGAACTTTTAAAATTTCAAAACGACCCTTAATATCCGGAAGTCCGATAACGACTCTGCGATCAAATCGACCAGGTCTGAGCAATGCCTTATCCAAAACGTCCGGACGGTTAGTAGCAGCCATTAAAATGACCCCTTCATTCGTATCGAACCCATCCATTTCCACTAGTAGCTGATTAAGGGTTTGTTCCCGTTCATCATGTCCGCCTCCTATACCAGCCCCCCTATGTCTTCCGACTGCATCAATTTCGTCTATGAATATGATACAAGGTGCATTTTTTTTGGCTTGTTCGAACATATCTCGAATTCTGCTGGCTCCGACTCCAACGAACATTTCAACGAAACTGGAACCGGCGATAGAGAAAAACGGTCTATCCGCTTCACCCGAAACGGCTTTAGCAATAAGAGTTTTCCCGGTTCCGGGAGGACCTATTAACAACACCCCTTTAGGAATTCTTCCTCCTAAAACGGTAAATTTAGTCGGATTTTTCAAAAAATCCACTATCTCAATAAGTTCTTCCTTAGCCTCTTCTATCCCCGCAACATCTTGGAAAGTAACTTTATTCTGTCCCATTTGGAGTAATTTTGCAGGAGACTTTCCGAAATTCATTGCGGATCCCCCCATACCCTTCATTTGTCTTGAAAAGATGAAATAAAGAAATAGGACAACCAATGCTATAGGTAATACGGTAAAAATATAATTTGCGTAATGAGGTGGCGGTTCATGACTTTTGAACGTTTTCTCCAAAACAAGATTTCTAGGTTGATCCGGCGCCTTGAAACTCAAAGATCTATTATGCTCAAAATTATACCATTCATCCTTCGCGCCAGTAAACCAGTGATTGAAAACCTCAGGATCTTGTTTCTCTAAACCTTTCGAAGACATCTCCTGATTATTGAAATACCATACGGCTTGATTGACATCGGCGCGAGATTTATCGAGGGATAGTTCATTTTTAGCTAGAGTTTCGGCAACTTCGTTAAATTTAAGAAGTTCTTCTTTATATCGTCGCACAGAACGCAGAATATTGAATCTTCCCCCTATACCCGATTCTTCTAAAGATTCCGAAATAACGGAAAGGCGATTTATAACTTCACCTACAATAGTCTGGACCTTCCTATCGGACACATCCAACCCCGATACTTCCTCCATCTGTTGACTTAATAATCGGAGTTCATTTTTAACCGTTTCAGAACCAATTCCCAAAACAGGAGAACGATACTTGGAAATGAGAACGGATAAATTAGATAAAAATTCTCTCTTCTTGGGAATGGTTCCTTTTATTCCGGATTCAAACAACTGTTCATATTCGAAAGATAAGGATTTCAAATTAATAGGTTGCGATTCAACTTTCTCTTTAACTATCAATAAACCGTATTCACCGGTTCCTAAATCCGCTTGATCGACTACAGCATATCCGGAATCGGGAATAGGATGCCCGGAAATAGATGAAAACCATACCACCGACTCAGTTACACTACCTTTCAATTCCTTTAATTGCTTTTCTAAATCGCTCCGTTCACTCTGAAGGTCATGGCGTTCGGACAATAATTCAAGATATCTGTATCTTGCAAGACTCTCCTGAGATTCCTTATCTTTAAAACGACCACTGAAAGTCACTAGGTTATCATTCAAAGAAACTTTCCGGCTTTCTTCCGGAATGACCAATTTTAAATTGACAAGATGCTCAAGTTGATGACTGAAACCGATTTTGGCTCTTTTATCGTGTATAAAATTCTGAATAACAACGATCCCTAAAACAACTCCGAAGAGAAGAAAAAAAAATGTGAACGGAAAATTTTTTTTTGGATCGGTTTTAAATTTTTTATCCTGCATCATAAATAGAAACTAAATTAATTGAAAAACCCAATAATTAATAATAATAACTTAAAAATATTATTTTAATAAAAAAATTAAGTCACGACTATTAAGAATAACGATATCAAGAACGGCTCATCATATACTACACTTTTTTAGAGAGCAACTAAATATCGGTAACAAAATCGCTTATTAATTTTCGATTCGACATTACATCAATTTTACAAATCAATACGCAAAACACCTTTATCGATAAGCGCCTTTTTATTCCCAATTCTAAATACTTTATGACTGCTTTTTTTAAGCAACAGTTGTACAAGAGCCTCAAGAGTATACGCAGAAGGAGTCAAATGAATTCGAGATAAAAAGAATTTTAAAATAAATTTCCATAAAAACAAAGATCTCGGCGGATCAAAACTCAAGTCTAAAGAAATGCTTTTTTCATCCTCCTGAATTCTATCGGTATATCTTTGCGATTCTGCCATTAAAAATTCAAATAATTCCGAAGAAGAGATCGAGAGTCTTTCAAGAGAAGAAGTTATGTTTTTTCCGAATGATTTCTCCAGAATGGGAATGAATTCCAAACGCATCCTAGCTCTTAAAAAATGAGTGTCTGCGTTTGTGGAATCCGTAAAATAAGCAATATTTTCCGCATTCAAACGATCTGCGATATATTGTTTACGCAGATGCAATAAAGGTCTCATTATCAAAAGACCGTCAATTCGAGCAATAGGAAGTAAACCTCTTAAATTCCACAAGGAAGCTCCTTCAAAAACTCTTTTTATAACCGTCTCGCTTTGATCATCCGCATGGTGGGCAATAAATACACCTTCCAATCCTTCTTTTTCACATAGATTCTTAAAAAACCGATATCTGAAATCTCTAGCTATGTTTTCCGAATTTCCTTTATCGAAAATATCGTGAGATATTCTAATCGTCTTAAAGAGAACTTCTTCTTTTTTACATAACTCTTTCAAATATACAACTTCCTCAACACTTTCCGGGCGTAGTCCGTGATCAACATAAGATGCCGTAAAATCAATTTCAAAGGCTTTCAAAACATAAAATAAAAATGTAGAGTCAGCGCCTCCCGATAACCCCAATAAAAACTTGGATTTACGATTGATTTCCGAGAAAAAAAATTTTAACTTACCGTCTTTGAGTATATCGTCTTTTATATAATCCATATCGGTCAGCACCTTTGTGTTGCGAGAAAAGCAAATCTTTTAGATGCTTTCTCGTTACTGTAATCTTATCGGGCACACTTATGCCTCTTCTTTGGAAAAGGTTAATTACTTGTTATTTAAAAACGACTTTTTTTTGTTCGTTAGGACTGACGTTAATATTTATTATAGCATCATTGCAAGAAATGGCCGCTTTTATTGCAAGAGACGTTCCTATACGATCCATCTGTAAGCTAACGGCTTATCAGATTCCCTATCTTCTCCCCTGGATTATACCGATTGCATGTTTTATTTCAGGATTTCAATTATTCAAATCCTTATCGAATAATAACCAAATAACGTTATTAAGAACATCCGGAGCTTCAGACTTCAGTATGATTTTTCCTGTAATAGCCTGTTCGACAATAATCGGTCTTTGTAATTTTTATACATGCTCGGAATTGGCTTCGATTTGTCGATTCAAATCTTGTCAGGAAATTGCGAATATTGCAGTGTCGTCTCCTTCTTTTCTTTTACAAACCATACAAAAATCCGAAGACGGTAAAGTATTTATTTCTTCCGAAAGTTTATCGAAAAATCATTTTAAAAATGTTCTTCTTGCCTTTCGCCAAAATACTGAAATGGTCGACCTTTGTTTAATCAAAGATGCTTCAATCGATACCATGAATGACAATTTCCTTGCTAATGGAGTGACGTTATTTTCAAACCTCCCTCAAAATCTCGGAAAAAATGACTCCTCCCATATTTTAATAGAAAATATGGAAGAAATAACTGTCCCGAAAATTATTTCGACTCTTTTACACAATAAATCGCAATCCGATACCAGAACCGATTATATGCCGTTTAAGGAATTGATTCATAAAATGTCATCCCATACGGATTCTTTATATAAATCTTTTATACTGGAGACCATAAGACGGATTTCCGTAGGAATTCTTTGCATATCTTTTACGTTTGTAGGTATCGTATTAGGCATGGAGAAACCAAGATTCAAAAAACGCAGTAAAATCTTTTATATACCACCTATTCTCACTCTATTGCTTCTGATCTTGGGGAAAAACAACACTACTAACATAATGGGCGGAATATTCTTTTTTGTCCTACCTCAACTTGCTCTTTGGATGGTTTTCCCATACTTATTGCTGAAAGAAAAAAAAGGTATCTGCCGATGAAACTTTGGACTCGTTATCTTTTGCTTAGATTCTGGTCTATCTTTACCTTACTTTTTTTGGGAACCGTTTTATTTTATGCTTCCGTCCATTTTTCTTTGCATGCAGTCAGAAACGGAGGACCGAAGAATTGCTCTCCGCTGACCGTGGTCTTATACTATTTATCTGAAGTTATGCTAAAAAATGAATTCATACTGTCCCAGCTCGTTTCCGTTTCGGTTGTAATCGTATTATCTTCCATGCAATCCAAACGAGAAATATTACTTCTAAGAGCTTCAGGTCTTTCCTTAAGACGAATTCTGTCTCCTTTAATAATTTCAGGATTTATCGTTATCAGTTTTCTTTATTGCCATTTCGAATGGATTTTTCCCGTATGCAAACACAACGTATCGGAGCTTAACCCTTTTGCTTCCGATAAAAAAAAAAATAAGCTTCCCGTATTTTACTTAAAAGATCAGTCCGTGCTTCTTTGCTCATCTTTAGAAGCCGAATCTATGATATTAAAAGAAGTTTTTTGGATTAAGACATTTGATAAAATTTACAAAATCCAGGAGATTCAATTCACATCGGAACACCCACCGTTAGGAAAAGAAATTTTATACTTTAAAAGAAATTCCGAAGATAAAATATGCCTGGATACAAGCTATGAAACAAAATACCTGCCGGAACTGGAGTTCGGAAATCTTGAAAATCCTTTTTCAAAGACTTTTGTATCAAAAAATCGAAATAAACTTTCCGAAATTTTTAAAAGTATCGTTTGGAAGGAAGCGTTCTACGGAACGAAAATAAATATTTCCCCACGACTTGCGGACTTAATCACACAATTTTACTACAAATTATTCTCCCCTTTAATTTGCTTGGCAGCGGTCATTATTCCTGCAAGTTTTTGTCTACGTTTCAATCGTCTTCAAACTTACTCGAAAGCGTATCTTTTTTCTCTACTAATCCTAAATCTGTTTTTTTTGTGCTTCAATGCACTATGTATCCTATCTAAACACAACATCATTCCTGCTTTACAAAGCACTTTGGTTCCGATAACTTTACTTCTCGTCTTTACTTTAGGTAAATTCGTTAAGATCAATCGATAATTTTCCACTCACCGAGATCCGCATCGAACAATTTTCCTAAAACCGCCATATAATCCTTGTGTTTTCTTAAAGAGTTCATAACTTTCACCGTTATATCAAAAGAATCGGAGCGCATCAATCGATCTCTAAGTGTCATGGTCGACGCCATTAAACGACAAAATACCGTCTTCAAATATTCACTATCCTTAGACAAGCAGATGACCGGATCCAATAAGTTTTCTAAACAAAAACAAAAAGCCGATGTCCTATCCAAACCGTCCTTTGAAAGAGCAAGTAAACATTGCGGTCGATAAATATCGATTATTTTGACAGCAATGTTTAAGTTCATCAATTCTAACAATAAAAGTTTGTCATTTCTGAATAATGCTCTCTTTCTACTAAAAAAAACGTCTTTTAAAGACAACAAAAGGTCATGTAAAAATTCGCGATCCAAAAAAACGGTCGCAGCTATCATTCTATATTGAGATCGCTCATTAAATGAGATATTGTGCTTCAAAACGGATAAAAATTCATCTAGATCTTCTACAATTCCTCTTTCACTTTCAAGTGATCTAAGCACCTCTTCCGGCTCAGGAATCGTTAAAAAGACTACTTCTTCAGAAGAGGTTCTAAGAAAAAAATCTTCTAAAAGAGCACACCTGGCCTTATCTTTTTTGGATAAGCGATTCTGAAGATTAATCACGAATAGTTTTTCCTCCGTTTCCTTTAAAGAATCCATAAAATAAGAGAATTCTTCCACCAAATCGGCATAAGCAATCGATTTTTGCACAGTCGGACACGGAGCACTCATAATTTTCAAAGAATAGTCCTTATTTTTAACAATTTGCAGAAAAGAAGGAAAAAAACCTAAAACATGAGGATCAAAATCGATAGACTCATCCTTAGAAATAATATCCAAAGCCTTAAATACGGGACCTGAAGGATACTTTGATAATTCCTTAGTAAGATTATCATAAAACAATAAAAACAGATTAGGTGCCTTAAGATATTTATCTTCCGATAATTTTTGAGAAACGGAATCAGTTAAAAAAGGTATTAAATATTTTATGGTTTCAGTGAAGGAAATTTCGAGAGAAAAGAAGGCACGACAAAGATTTTTACTTAATTTCCGATAAATATCTAAATGCGAATGATTTTCGTGTAACGGAAAATCTTTGATAATTTTCAAAGCATTTCTTAAAAAATAAAAAAAATCTCTAAAATATTCCAAATTAGTTTTTGAAGACTTTTTGGACGGACATGTATTATCACTACCAGCCATCATTAAAGCCATAATAGCATTATGTAAAGCAACGGCAATTTTATCGGAAAAATTGGCAAGGGCAAACTTATAAAAAAGTTTTAAGTCTTCTTGAACCGAAGTTAATATTTGCCTGGCTGCCCTGTATTTCTCTAATCCACTCCATAGTATCGTTTTTATAAAAGGATTTTGAGCATCACAATTTTCGTGGAGTCGACCATACTTCGACAGAATTTGTACAAGAGCCTCAGTATAGAATTTCTTTCCATCGGTATCTCTCAAATAGAACAGTTCATAAGAACCGTCTTTTTTAATTTCGATGAGATTATTTAAACATGTTTTATCATTACAAGAATCAAAATCAACTTCTTGTTTTTTATCGATATTCTCTCTTTCCGAAAAATCGGACATGCGACTATCTGGATAAAAACAAGAAGTCCTCAACGCTCGATATTCGGATAAACATGATAATTCATTATAAAAATCACTAGATTCAATCGAAGATAAACATTTATTGACTTCATCAAAAATCAAATGAAAACCGGAATTAGCTTTCGATTGTTCTCGATCCGAAATATAATTCGCTAAAACTGATAAGGATTCTTTTGCAAGGCCGGAAACATTTCGAATCTCTGGATGATGATTATCTTTTTTTGGTGAAGATTGAAATAAACCGCATAACGATTTTAAATTTTTCAAACTTTTCTCTACCGCACCCAAATTGAAACATTCGTCTTGCATAAGAATCCTATCGTGTCATTATTCGAATTAAAAATCGAAGATACTAAAAACATTAGTAAAATTATTTTAAAGTAACATTAAAAAATAAATTAATCAAATATAAATTAAAAAAATAATTATATTTTTAATAAAAATTAAGTTTTTTTTAACCAAAGTACAATTTCATTAACGAATAAAGAAGAAACAGGAGTTTTTTTATTTTTTAAAGAACAGGTCCAAATAATCTTAACTCTCCAACCTAAAAGGGATAACAATCGAATATTAACATGATCTCGTTCAACATTCCTTTTTAACTTTTGTTCCCAAAAATCAGTATTTGACGAGGGTAAACGACCATATTTACAATCATGAGAATGCCAGAAGCAACCGTGAATAAATATAACGGATTTATATTTCGGAAAAACAAGATCAGGTTTTCCGGGCAATGTTTTATCGTGCAAACGATAACGAAGTCCTAAATGAAACAAAGACTTTCTAACAGATACTTCAGGGGTCGTATCCTTATGTCCAATCGCAGACATAACACGACTTCTGGTAGTCTTATCTAATCTATCCATGAAAAAATAAAAGTCCGAAAAGACAAATTCGGAAGAGGAGGGATTCGAACCCCCGGTTGACGTAAACCAACTCCTGTTTTCAAGACAGGTGCATTAAACCGCTCTGCCACTCTTCCACTATCTATAATTACCTCTTAAACAGAAAGGTGAGCGAAAGATACATTTAATAGAGAAATTTTTTCCATTAAAATTGATCAAGAAATCTAATATCGTTTTCAAAAAACAAACGAATATCCGATATTTCGTGTCTCAACATAGCCAATCTTTCTACTCCCATACCGATGGCGTATCCAGAATAAATTTCTGAATCGATGCCCCCGTTTTTCAACACTTTCGGATGAATCATGCCAGCTCCCGCAACTTCCAACCAACCGGTCTCTTTACACAAAGAACAACCTTGAGCTCGACATTTAATACATTCGATGTCCACTTCTATTCCCGGCTCCACAAAAGGAAAATAGCTATGCCGAAACCTTAAATTGATTCGGGAATCACCGAAAAATCTTCTAAAAAAACCTTCCAAAAGATTAGTCAAACGAGATAAACCGACATCTCTATCAATATGGAATACTTCCACTTGATGAAATGCTACGTGAGAGCGAGCCGATATATCCTCATTACGAAAACACAATCCCGGCGCTACTATACTTAAAGGCAATTCGGATTCTTTCATTGACCTTACTTGAACGTTCGAAGTATGCGTTCTCAGCAAATAGTTCTCTTTGACATAGAACGTGTCATGCATAAGTCTGGCGGGGTGATCGGGAGGAAAATTCAATAAAGAAAAATTATTATCTTCCGTTTCAATATTAGGCCCTTCTTTTACGAGAAAACCCTTCCGTACGAACAAATCGGTAATTTCTTCGAGAACGTTTTTCAAGATATGACCCTTTCCTTTAAAAACAGAAGTTCCAGGCAAGGAAATATCCACTTTTTCGGATTCGAGTTTAAGACTCTCTCCACCTAGAATCAATTGACTGTTCTTATTGGCAAGTTCACTCTCAATGAATTGCTTAAAATCATTAACGGATTTACCGAAAGAAGGCCTCTCGTTAAGAGGAAGGTTTCTTAAAATTTCAGAAATTTTTTTAAAAAAACCCTTTCTCCCAAGATACTTAATTTTGATGAGCTCCAGATCTTCAATAGATTTCACCAATGGAAATTCGTTCAAGAAATCCCGTTTGGCACGCTGAAGTTCCTTATCACAATCCATTAACTTTTCCTAAGCCACTAACGCCTCTTGCAAGCCTTGTTTAACTTGTTCGGCAAGAACGGAAAAACTTTCGGGAGAATGAATAGCCATCTCCGATAGCATCTTTCGATTCAGTTCCGAACCAATCAATTTAAGACCGCTCATGAAACGACTATAAGACAAACCGTGTATTTTAGATGCTATTCCCAAGCGCATAATCCAAAGTTTACGAAAATCACCTTTTCTTGCTTTTCTATGTGCATAGTTAAAGGCCATAGCACGTCTGACTGCAGACGTAGTCTGTCGGATGTGCCCTTTTCTGTCTCCCCAAAAACCTTTAGCTTGTTTCAATATTCTTTTACGACGACCGCGCGAAGCAACCGCACCCGTAGCTCTAACCATAAAAATAAACTCCCGACTATACCATCATCATACGTTTATACATTTTGACCTGAGAATCATCCATGATCGGACTTCCCGATAATCTTCTCTTAGTCAAAGAGCTCTTCTTAGTGAGTTTATGCCTTTTTCCTTGACAAGACCTCTTAAGCTGCCCACTACCGGTTAACGCAAAACGGGATCTAGCAGCCTTATTGCTCTTCATTTTTGGCATCAGACTTTTCCTGCTTTTTTTTAATTTTAATAATTCCTGGGGCCAAAATACAAATTAAGGAGCGTCCCAGTAACTTGGGTTCCGCCTCAACAGAACCTAAATCCTCCAAGGATTCACTCATACGTGATACGACTTTATGACCGTGCTCGGGATAAGCCATTTCCCTCCCACGGAATGTACAAGTGATTTTTACTTTATTTCCTTTTTCCAAAAAATGTTTGGCCTGTTTGAGTTTAGTCAAAAAATCATGCTCATCAATATTGGGTTTCAATTTAACTTCCTTAACCCTAATTTGATGTTGAGCTTTCTTATTATCCTTTTCTCTCTTAGTAGCATCGTAACGATACTTTCCGTAATCCATAATCTTACAAACAGGCGGTTCTACATTAGGTGCTATCTCAACCAAATCCAAACCGGCTTCCTTGGCAATATCAGTAGCCTCCCTGATACCGACAACCCCAACCTGTTCTCCATCTGCATTAATCAAACGAACTTTTTGTGCTCTAATTTGCTTGTTCGTTCTTAAACCGACGCCAGCCATTCTAACCTATGTTCTCAAGTCCTGAATCCAAAAAAATAAACCTCTTCGTGCAAAAAAATCCGATAGCACTAGGGCCAAACCAAAACAGAGCATCTTATACGTTCCGACATTTGCAAATCAAGTGAATACTCTAAAGCAGAAAACAATCGATTCTTAAAATCGATTTAGGAAACAAATACACAACGTCAATGTCAATGATATATTTTTTGGAGTTTTTAGATTCAATTTAATTCTTGAAAATTAAATTTTTAAAAAAGCAAATATTAAATTAAAATAAACTTTACCTATCACCTAAAAAATTCTTTCTGTAATCTATTTTCTTAGTACTATTCGGAAAATTTATGAAAAAAAAACGTGCGAGTTTTTCAGGTGATTTCCCTAAAAAAAAACTCCGAGAAATTATCATACAGATGCTCTATTCGATTGATGCCGGAAATTCCGACATCTCTCTCATAAAGCTAGTAGGAGACGAACTTGAAATTGCCAAAAGACATGTTTCTTCGGCCTACGCGGAAGCTCTTGTCATTTATAATGATAAAGATCGTTTGGACAAGATTTTGATATCCGCTTCCGAAAATTGTCCTTTCGGACAAGTTACACGTTTAGAAAAAAATGTCATGCGTCTAATCATTTTTGAATTTCTGGCTTTAAATGAAGACCCTTCTCAAAAAAATCTGTTGATTACGGAAGCTATTCGTCTCGTCAAAAAATTCAGTACTTCCGAAGCTTCAAAATTTATAAATGCCGTTTTGGATTGCGTGTTCTATCCCGAAAAACATTCTTCTCAAAACGAAACTTAAAATCATGACCACGCCTCTTTTATAACCGGGAATCCCAATTTTTGAAAACTTATGAACCATACACTGTCTTCAATCATTCATAAGTTTCCTCTTCCAACCCTCAATAACGTTCCCTTAAAACGATTTTCTACATTCGGAATCGGCGGTCCTGCCAGACACTTGAGCATCCTCTCTTCTCGCAAAGACACCCGGTTAGCCCTTTCATTCGTACACCGATATAATATTCCTTTCTTAATTCTAGGACACGGCTCCAACTGTTTATTCAGTGATAAGGGTTTTGAAGGCATTATTTTACTAAATAAATTAAAAACAATATCTTATGATTCCCAAAAACATCTTTTAACCGTCGAAAGCGGTTATCCTTTTACTGCCTTAAGTAAATATTGCGAATCAAAAAATCTTAATAATTTAGAATTTGCTTATGGTATTCCGGGAACCGTGGGAGGGGCTATTTTTATGAATGCCGGAACCGGTGCTTACAACGTAGCTTCCGTTTTGGTTTCAGCTACGTTTCTCGATAAATCCGGTAAAGAAATAACGTTATCGAAAGATGAACTTTTATTCGATTACCGAAAATCGTTTTTTCAAAAACATAGAAATTACTTTATTTTATCCGGCGTCTTTTCGGTTGCTCCTGTGGTCGAAACAACCTGTCAATCAACCGCACCCGTGTCTTTAAATAAACAAAGATTCTTAACCCAACCGTATCGAGAAAAATCTTTAGGCTGTATTTTTCGCAATCCTTCCGGTTCCAAAAGTGCCGGTCAATTAATCGATGAATGCGGATGCAAGGGATTGACTAAAGGAGATGCCTATGTATCTTCTTTACATGCCAATTTCATTATTAATAAAGGACAGGCACGAACCGAAGACGTGCTTGACCTTATTCAATACATTAAAACTATCGTTCTTGAAAAAACCGGAACCATGCTTGAAGAAGAAGTGATGATTATTTCTTCAACCGATCCTAATGTCGAGACATAATAAAAGTTTCCGGAGGATTATTCCGATTGACGATTCGGTAATTAAATACCGTCCACTTCTTTGAATCCAATTCCGCAACAAACTCCCGCACCACTTGCAATTCCGATAAACCTTCTTGATGACCGGGATAACAAGTTACTATAATATGCCCATTCGGATTAAGAATAAACACAGCATTACGTAAACTCATAATCGTTATATCCGCAATTGTAGTACAGGATCGATCTCCCCCCGGCAAATAACCTAGATTGTAAATTACCAAATCAGCTTCCGTTTCCAAAAATACGTCATGTGAACAGTGCTGAAATATAATCGTATGCATCTCCTCTTGAGTTAAATGTGTCGATAAAAGATTTCTACTCTTGTTCAATGCCGCTTCTTGAATATCATATAATGACAATTGACCCTGTCCCCGAAGCAATTTAGCTATACATAAAGCATCTTTACCGTTTCCGCAAGTAGCATCTATGATCTTATCTCCGGGTTCTATCACCAAAGATAAAAAGTTATGCACCCATGAAACTATTCCGAAGTAAGACAAACGACTCATAATATTCCCTCAAACGGTAAATAACAAGTAATCACCATAATTCTGCTGACTTAAAAAAGGTAAATCCCTTAACATTGAGACTCTTGATAAGGGGTATTAGCTCAGTTGGTTAGAGCGCCACGTTGACATCGTGGAGGTCAGCTGTTCAAGTCAGCTATATCCCATTACTAAAGACGGATCGATATATTGCTTTTCCCTTGCCTCTCCATAAGCTCTCGAACCATGAAATCCCATGAGCTTCTTTGTCAATGATCACATAATAGGGCGATTCCGATTCCGAGATTAATGTCTCTCTAATTATACTGATGGACTGCTTTAAAAACGGTTCGTCATCCGTTACCACTATCAAATCTCCTTTCTTTTTTAATACTCTCCGTACCTCAAGCATAAAACCTTTTGTAATCAATCGGTGCTTAGCGTGTCTTGTTTTAGGCCATGGATCAGGGAAATGGATAAAGACTTTTTCCATTGATTGATCGATAAGATAATTGGAAAAGAAAGTATTTGCTTCACCGTAAACCACCAGTAGATTTGCTATCTTGCAGTTCATATACTTGGAAAAAATCTTCCTTACACGATCAAATCTTTTCTCGACCGCTATCCAATTACAATCAGGATTTTTCAAGGCTTGTGCGATGACCCAGTCTCCGTTACCAGAGCAAATTTCACAATAAACGGGGTTATCGTTGCCGAATATAGACTCATGCGAAAAATCAGGCAAACGATATTCCGAATGAGCAAAATAAAAGTTAGGGACGGAGAAAAGACCCTTGGAAAGAAGGGGTTTTCTTTCATCCCATTGATAAGGCATTTTAAGGTTGTGAGGTCTCATCATTACCCAAGATAATTAAGAACGAGTGTATTCCGAAAAACCCTAAAAAACAATAGCCTAAAAAGATTACCAATTCAAACTTCCGGCAGTCTGATACTCGGTAACTCTGGTTTCAAAAAAGTTCTTTTCCTTATTGAGATCGATGGTCTCGCTCATCCAAGGGAAAGGATTTCTGGATCCATAGATGGGGTTCAATCCGATCCTCTCTAAACGACGATCTGAGATATGTTGAACATAATCGATGAACATCGATGACTTAAGTCCCAAGATTCCTCGGGGCAAGCAATCTTCAGCATAGGCAATTTCCAACTTAACGGCTTCTCTAACGAGTTCAACGATTTCATCCTGTAATTCCTGGGACCAAACGTCCGGATTTTCTTCCTTAATCCCATTAATAAGATCAATTCCGAAATTCAAATGAATAGTTTCATCTCGCAAAATATACTGATATTGCTCTCCTATTCCTGTCATTTTATTTTGACGATGGAATGATAAAATCATAACAAAACCACTATAGAAAAAAATGCCTTCCATAATCACGTAATAGCCGACTAAATTTTTAATGAACTTACGTATATTTTCCACGGAATCGGTAGAAAAATCGGATTTTAATACGTCTTCAGTCAATTTCATTTGAAAATCGTCTTTAGCTTTGATACTCACCTTTTCATTGTAAGCATTAAAAACTTCTCCCTCATCCAATCCTAAGGACTCGCAAATATACAAGAAAGTGTGAGTATGAACGGCTTCCTCAAAAGCTTGTCTCAATAAATACTGTCTCGCTTCAGGATTCGTTACGTGTTTGAAAATAGCCAAGACAATATTGTTTCCGACTAAACTTTCAGCCGTACTGAAAAAACCTAAATTCAATAAAATAACACGTCTTTCATCTTCGGAAATATTGTTGGATTTCCATACCTCAATGTCTTTCGCCATAGATACTTCCGTAGGCAACCAGTTATTAGCACATCCATTGGTATAATGTTCCCAAGCCCATTTATATCTAATCGGCACAAGCTGATTGACATCTACCGTGTTGCAATTGATCAAACGTTTTTCCGTAACACATACTCTTTTACTTTTACCTTCGATTATTACTCCGTTACTCATCTTCTCACTCTCCTTATAAATATCATGATTAACTATTGGCAGGATTCACAAGCTTCTTCCAGACTGCAAACGAACGGACCTTCCGTAACTCGTTTGACGACAATTTCATTGGAAGCCGATTTATTTTTCATCCATCTCGGCTGGATCCCTCTTTTATTAATATCCGTAGAAGACTTTTCTATCGAAGTAGCACCTAAAGCTCTCAAATAATAAGTCGATTTCAATCCCTTTTGCCAAGCTAACAAATACATATAAGCCAACTTATTTCCGTCAGGCTGAGCTAAATATAAATTCAAAGATTGAGCCATATCTATCCATTTTTGCCTACGAGCTCCGCATTCGATGATCCATTCAGGATCAATTTCAAATGCAGTTAAAAATAATTTTTTCACGTCTAAAGGAACTCTTTCTATTTCCATCAAAGACCCATCGAAATATTTTAAATCATCTACCATTTCCTCATCCCACAAACCGATCGATTTCAATTTATCAATTAAAAACGTATTCGGAATCGTAAAATCTCCCGATAAATTCGATTTGACGAACAAATGTTTGTAAGTCGGCTCTATGGATTGAGTAACACCGACGATATTTGAGATAGTTGCCGTGGGTGCTATGGCTAAAACATTGCTGTTTCGCATGCCGTGTTGTTTAACGGATTCACGAACGACTTCCCAATCCTTTCGATACGACATATCGATATCAATGTGCTCTTCTCCCCGTTCACGTCTTAATAATTCCAAAGTATCCAGAGGCAATAATCCTTTTGACCACTTCGATCCTTCATAAGTCGCATAAGTGCCTCTTGCCGCCGCCAATTCGGAAGATGCCAGAATGGCATAGTATGATACCATTTCCATACTTTGATCAGCAAATTCGACAGCAGCCTGTTCCGCATAGCTAATGTTAAGCTTATATAAAGCATCCTGGAATCCCATAATACCGAGACCGACCGCCCTATGTCTGGAGTTCGCCGTATATGCTTCGTCTATCGGATAAAAATTCGTATCAATAACGTTATCCAAAATTCTTACGGCCGTTCTAATGGTTTGAGCCAATAAAGCTTCATTGATGACTCCATCCTGAATATGTGCCGGAAGGTTGATTGACCCAAGATTACATACTGCAGTTTCTTCTTTCGAAGTATTTAACATAATTTCCGTACAAAGATTTGAGCAATGAATAACTCCGACATGATCTTGAGGCGAACGAATATTTGAAGGATCTTTGAACGTAAGCCAAGGATGACCCGTTTCATAAACCATACTTAACATCTTACGCCATAAAGCAGTAGCTTCTATACGTTTAAATAAGGTTATTCTACCTTCATCGGCTTCTTTCTCATAAAACTCGTACAACCTTTCAAATTCTTTACCGTAAGCCGAATGTAATCCGGGAACATCATTAGGACTGAATAAAGTCCATTGTCCATTTTTCAGTAAACGCTTGAAAAAAAGATCCGGTATCCAATTAGCGGTATTAATATCATGTGTTCTACGACGGTCGTCTCCAGTATTCTTTCTCAACTCCATAAAGTCTTCACTATCCAAGTGCCAGATCTCTAAATAAACACACATAGCGCCTTTTCGTTTTCCGCCTTGGTTAACAGCAATTGCAGTGTCATTACCCACTTTGATAAAAGGAATGACCCCCTGACTTCTACCGTTTGTCCCTTTAATAATAGAGCCGGTTGCTCTCACGTTTGTCCAATCGTTACCTATCCCTCCAGCCCATTTCGACAACATGGCATTATCGGAAATGACTTTATAAATATTTTTCAAATCATCTTCTATCGTAGATAAATAACAGGAACTCAGTTGAGAATGAGACGTTCCCGAATTAAATAAAGTAGGAGTGGCAGACATATATAAAAACGAAGACATGACGTTATAAAATTCAATAACCCGGATATTTTTTTCACTACCCTCGTTGAGCGATAAACCCATAGCCACTCTCATCCACAAAATTTGAGGAGTCTCCATACGCTTATCCAAATTCTGAATAAAATAACGGTCATATAAAGTTTGAATACCGATATAAGAAAACTGTTTATCTCTGTCTAATCTCAAGGCATTGCTCAAAAACTCCAGATCAAAATCCAAAAGAGCGGGCGACAATCGACCGATAGCAACTCCCTCATGAATATAATTTTTAAAATATTCTTTATGTTTGATCTCCAATTCCAGATTATCTATGTCAAACCCTAATACTTCTCGATAAAGAACACTCATCAAAAGATCTGCAGCAACATAACCGTAATCCGGTTCTTTTTCTACATTTGCCCTGGCTGCCATTATATAGGCCGCATCCAATTCGGATTCTTTCATGCCTTCATAACAATTCATGAAAGCCATTTCAGCCAACAATTCAGGGTTAACCGTGTCCGGAAATCTTTTCGATATGAAAGACAATTTTGTCACGAGATCCGACTTTGAAATTCTATAAGTATCACCGAAAGCTGTCATAATTCCATAGTCTTCAATCTCTTTATCATTTTTTAAGGAAACATCTTGTTTTTTCCTTTCTTGGGCTCGATCTTGTCTATACAAAATGTAATTTTTAGCCACGTCATAATAACCGGAGACCATGAGAATCTGTTCTACGAGATCTTGAACGGTTTCAACATCAATACTATTCTTTTCCAACTCGGAATCGACAATAGTTTGAATAATACGATGAGTTAAATCATTAACGGTTTCAATAACTTCGGTCGAGTTGGTTTCTTTTAAATCAAGAGTCGCCCGAAAAGCTTTTTCGATAGCGGAAGAAATTTTAATCGGATTGAAACGAACGGAACTTCCGTCTCTTCTCCGAATTTTCAAAAGACTCCAAGAAGTTCTTTCCATAGATTTGTGCTTGCAATTATAACCCAAATAATTTTGAGCCACATCGGACATACCCATATTATGTAATTGATATCCCACTATATCTTGAACTCTTTCAACCGTAACGGTATCTCCTTGAGCGATATCGGATAAAAGTTCCTTAACTACGTTTTGCGTAACTTGAGAAACGGTATTCTCTAAATTTTCGGGTAATTCATCTTTCGAAGAAATACTTTTGGCATCTCTTACAGCCGCTTCAAGAGCACGAGAAATACTATCCCTCCGAAACGGTACGAACATTCCGTTTCTTTTAACAATCGAACACTTGCTTTCTTCGACATTCAACATAACCTCGCTCCCGCTTTTTCATTCACCGTTTTCGTCCGTGTTTTGCATACGCAAAATACTCGTTGTCTTCTAACTTTTTTAAGTCAATTTTTTTAAATTCCCAATATCTTGTGATACATTTAATACATATATACCATATATAGTATTGATACATTTTATCTTCAATCGAAAAAACGATTGCTCTCCGTGAAAAAAAAGGGTTCGGAGAGATTTAAAAAATCCCATCAAATAGTATTTTCTTTAATAAAAATTAGTTCCCGGAAGCTTGTTGATTTTCTCTTTATCGGCTATGTTATAGGAAATACGAAAATCGAAAAGATCATGACAACTAAGAGTCGTTTACACATTAAAACACGCGGAAAAAGAGTTTATTTAGCTCCGAATGTTATTACGGCTTTTGCTCTATGTTGCGGATTATTCATCATCTTTAAAAGCATGTTAAAAGAACCTAATCGAGACTTATGTCATGTTCTAAGAGGACTGTCCATTCTTCTTTTGATAGCGATGGTCGCCGATTTTGCAGACGGAGCCGTAGCGCGGATCATGAAAGCAGAGAGTGCTTTCGGCGGTCAGTTTGATTCCTTATCCGATTCCATAACTTTCGGAGTTGCACCTTCTTTAATTACGATCAAAAGTTTATCGGATTTTCAATTCGCCCGTCCTTTCAATTCGTTGTTGTTGATCTCCGCTATGATATATTCCCTATGTGGTGTCTTAAGGCTGGTTCGCTATAATATAAGATCCCTAAAATGCGATGCCGGAGATTCTTCCGAAAAATCGGGATATTTTACCGGTCTCCCTATTCCGGCCGCAGGCTCAGCGGTTGTTTCGGCAACTTTACTTTTATCTTCCAATTATGGAGAATACCTATCTCCGAAAATAAAACTGTTCTCTCTTTGTTCGATCTTAATCGTTATCGGAGGATTAATGGTTTCTCGGTGGAAATTTCCTAATTTAAAAAACCTGCATTTTAAGATCCGTTCTTTTTCTTTTGTTTTAATCTTGGGTATCATTGCCGGAATTTTTTTCTTAGGTATCATCGATTATTTTATCGAAATGTTTTTTTTAGTTTCTTGGTCATATATAGGAGTTGTATTTCCCGCTTTCCTACTTTTTCGCTCAAACATCGATACTTCATCTCCTGAGGATTAGAATGACAACATCATCTTTGCTCTCATATATTTGCGCCATGTGCTTGGGAGGCGTTATTGTTTTTCTATGGCATTATTTTAAAATCATAAGCATTAAATCCAGATATGCACTACTACTACAACAGGCAGAAATGCAAGCGGATAATGAAAAATTAACCGATAAGTTTAGTAAAGAATTAAAAGATACTTCCGAAGCCATCATAAATCGTTTCTACGAAAAAACCGAAAATCATTTTCAAATAAAAACGGAAGCCATTGATAAGTTAATGAATCCCGTACAAAAAATTTTATCCGATTTTCAGAAAGATATTCTTAACTTTCGAACCGTCCAAGCAGAAGAACACGGTTCTTTGAAAAGTCAAATCACAAGATTATTGGAGGCGGAACAAAAACTGGAACAAGAAACTCGTAACTTAACAGATATCATAAAATGTCCAGGTACTCGAGGTCTATGGGGTGAAATGCAGTTGAAACGAGTCCTTGAATTGTCAGGAATGCTGAAACACTGTGATTTCAACCTACAAGAACAAGTTCAGAGTACGAAAGCAAGACCGGATGTCATTATTAAACTACCGGACGATAAAATCATCATAGTCGATGCAAAATCTCCTCTATCCGAATCTTATTTCTCGGAAAGCATCGATAAATCGGACCTTATAATAAAAATACGCGACCACATCAAATGTCTGAAACAAAAAGCCTATTGGGAAAATCAATACTCTCCCGAGTTCGTTATTCTTTTTTTACCTGGAGAAAGTTTATTCAACGATGCCATTAAAGAAGATCCTTCTTTGATTGATTTCGGACACCGGTGCAATGTCTTTTTGACTAGTCCGGTTACTCTTTTGGCTATGCTAAAAACCATTTCATTTGCTTGGAAACAAGAAAATATGCATAAACAAATAGAAAAAATCGGAGATTGGGGTAAAACGCTTTATTCAAGATTAATTACTATGTTCGATCACTTCAACAAAGTAGGACATAGTTTAAATACCGCCGTAAACGCGTATAACGATACTCTCAGTAGTTTGGAAAAAAGAGTCATGGTTACGGCTAGAGAATTCGATAAGTTCGATGTAAAGGACGACACTAAAAAGCTGGGTGATCCGAAATATGTAGAAGTATTATCCCGCACAACCGACTTTAGGAAAACCAAAGAATCGGAGGAAAAAAACGCCGATTACTGTTCACCGTTGCAATCTAACAAATCGGAAGATTGAAACCGATCTTCCAAAGCACGATAACAAGCTACTAAATGCTCAACCCCCCTCAAAGCCCTATGCGGTTTCATTTCTTCTTCCAAACCCAAAAATTTTGCAATATTATCCTTTGCCAACATGTTTAAAGAACATTGATCACGACAAATGATTTTTTTAAATATCCAAAACATCGATGCCAAATCCAACCAATGATAAGGCCATCCGTTTTGATGTTGTGTTTCGGTTGAAATCAATTGGGAAAAAAACATTCTGTCCAAAGCAGGGTTCTGACAAATAAAAGCCGCATTTTCCTTAGAAATTCCATAACAATCAAAAACGTCTTTGATTTCGGTTGCTACTTGACTCTCCGTTTTTCCGCGTTCGTTAACATACTCTTCCGTTAAACCGTTGATGAACAAGCTATCTTGATTTCTTTGCTGCCAAATGGTTTGCTCATGCTTGATTAAAGAAGAATAAGTACAAATAATCCGGTCAGAACAAGTATTAAGAATCTGAAAAGATATTTCCAATATTCTATGTATATGACAGTCAAGACCTCCCGTTTCAGAGTCCAAAAAAATCAGTAACATCTCATTCCTCTTCCGAATAAAAACACGTTATATTTTGTTATTCGGTTTTTTATCAAAAACAAATTTAAGAAAAGAATGATTTTCCAAAATAATAACAATCACTTCCCGGAAGAAGAAAAACACTTAAACAATCCAAACAGGATTACCTTAGACAAACCTCAAAATATCTTTTGCTATTCGGTCATTTAATATTTTTTTTCTTCCTTGCTTTATATAATTTTCTAATCCAAGCATGTATGGAAGTTTTTCTTCATTGAATTCGCTTTTAGTCCTGCCGGCGCTTAAATCACGAAGCACAAAGCGTGCTGGAAGTAGCTTTATTGTGGCCTCCAGCCGCTATTATAAGCCTTCTATTGAAAGATAGCTAAATGATCCACCTGTAATTAGGTGAAGCGTTTCTAACCTCTCTTCTTCCTCTAATCTTTTGATTTGTTTTTGGGAAGAAGGCGTATTTTTAATTGATTTCCACCCGAATATTCTTTGTTCTCTTCTTTATCATTGAAGTCTATGTAACTACTTCCATACCACCAAGTTCTTCCACTATATTGTACTTGAGTAGGCATCCCAAGGACTTCTCCAAGGGTGATGTATTTATTTCCAGAGTTGTCTCTGATAGTTTCGGCATTGGTTATGCTTGATGAAAATAGAGCAAAAACAACTATTCTAAACATGCTAATCCTCTTTTCTACGCTTAAAGATATTAAAAAAAGAGCCTCGATAACTACAAACGCGATAACTGCCAAAATGAATCCGCCCAGCTTTTTAAAAAGAATAGCGCATCCTCCAGCCTTAACAATTTTTCCACCCTCTACTACTCTGTTACGTCGAAAATAGTTACATAGTTACTATGTTCGTCGTAGCTGCTATTCCATAGCTGGGGATGTTATCTCCTTTTTTATAGTCTTGATATGTCGGAAGAAGATGAAGATTTGTTAAATGAAATTTTTATAAAGCGACTGAGAAATCATAACAAAACAGATAAATCATCGCTGATTTGTGAAGGAATACGTCTGCTGTATGCAAAAGAAGTTAAGAATTTTGATGATCAAGAATAGAAAAAAGAACGTGGAGTAAGACTGTAATACAGTAGTGAAGTATTTTTGAATTACATAAGCGGAAAAACCTTTTCCGCCTATTAACCCTCTTTATATAGAAACCAGCTCTTGATCTTCTATTTCTGCTTCAAATTTTTAGTTAGAAAATTTAAAAAAATTGGTGTAAGCGATCAATTCTTTTGGATGAACATAGAAGTTTTCTTCAAAGAATTTTTTTCCTAATTCATCTCTGTTAGATTCATCGGCAGTCCTCTCTTCTTTTGAAGAATACTTCTGTTTTGGAATAGGAATATCGCAGTATTCTTTAAACGAGCTTTCATCAAGAAGAAGCATTTTTATTATGGCTAACCTTGACAACTCCATTAAATCGAAAAGATCCTTCGATTCTTCGTTATTGACAGAGGTTATATTGGAACCGTCAGACGTTATGGCATCTGGTTCTTTAAGAAAACCATGTAGACTGGGTCCTCTGTGACGTTGCCAAATGGATGCTATGCGAGATTTGATTTCTTCTTCTGATAGGGAATTTTTCAAAAACTTGCTCGGCAAGTCTTTAAGAAACAGGCTTAATCTGGTTGATGCCTTTAGTTCATGCTTGTGCGTTGGATTTCCAGTAAAAGCATCAATCAGAGGAAAGAGTTTCGAAAAACAAGTGCTTGCATAGGTTAATTGCTCCCAAAGAGTAGCTTCAAAGAAGGCTTGTAAAACATAACACGGGCGAGCCGCTGTCTTCCTTGAAGCGAAGATCTCTACGAAGCGCGCAAAATACACACCAGCTCGTTTGAAGTCTTCTTCATTGTATTGCAGCCAATTTTCTCCATTGGCATGGCTGTAGAAATTGGCATGGCTGTAGAAACCGTCAAGAGAAATATTAGATCTTTTCAAAATCCTGCTAGGTGTTTTACCAAGAAAACCTATTTTCTTATTACCATAAGAAAAGCTTCCTGAGATGTTTATATAAAGAGGTTTAGTTAAATATAACGCTGACACCATAAACCAAAAATAGCGACTTCTTAAGTTAGCGGGAACTAATGAGTCTATTTTGATGCAAGCATTAACAAGGCCCCCTCCTAAGCCAAAGCCTGGATAAACTACGTCAGCTAAGGCTATGTTTTCTCGTTCGGGTGAGCCATATCCTGCGGCCTGTTCTAACGCATGCAGTGGTGTTAAAACTAATGAAATCCCTGGGGCTAATTTTATAGGAAGTCGATCAAAAAGAAGGCAGTCCATTTTCAAGCATAAAAAAAGAAAGTATGTATCACCTTCACAAAAATCAAATTGGTCATCTCTAAACATCATTGAAACTCTTTTAAGACTATGTGTTATCGTATTATAGTATTACTGTATTACAGACTAAAACAGCTAAATTCATCCACTTCTGTATTACACATACTGTTCTGTCTATAACTGATAAAATTTGCAAATTTTCAGATCTCTTTCTTCAATGTATTGTGCTACTTTACTTCTTGGTAAGCTCTTAGTATAGAGAGCATGCTTTAAATTTCCCCCAATTTGAGCCTCTGCTGTACCCCAAACTTTTAAAAATTTTTTCCTATTATGGGCTAAGTTTTCAAAATCGTCCGTTGATAATTTCCTAAAAGATGACTAGTGATAATCTGTGCCCCATAAACCATTTCGATTGTGTCTTTTGGGTCAATTCCCCTCATCAAGCTCTTCATTTGAAACAGAATATTCGCTTAAAAATGAATCTTGCGTTGTGTAGATTGCCCTAGCAGCTTCGATAATTAGTAACTTTACTGACTGTTCATTTGCAGAAAAAGCCCATATCAAAGGTACAAGATTTTTCGGAATTGTGATCTCTTTCATAGGGGGTATACCTTTTTTTAAGGGAACGCCATGCCATCTAACTTTAACAAACAGCTAATCCGTTATGATTGACCTTTACCTCCCAATCTTTTTGCCAGTTTTTCCTTTTGAATTGGCGTGTTTTCGTAGTTATTTTTGATTCTTAAAAAGAAAAAGGTAAATCGTTGCCTTAAGTGAATTTGGTTTGGATTTCCATTGGAACTTATTGAAAAAGGTTAGCGGTTAACAAGTTTTTAAAAGAGACGCTTCGCCTTAAGCGAAAAGCGGCTCTCATCTCATGAGATCTCTTAAAGATCTCATAGAATCTCCCGACAGATTTTCTCGAGAAAAACACTGCAATGTATAACGGTAAATATTCCCTTTGATTCGTTACTCACACTCAGCCTTCAGGTGAAAAACCCACTTCATTCCCCCAGTAATATTTGGCTGTTTTGAGACTCCCAAAAGAATTCCAAAATTAAGCATTGCCTGTATAATAATCCGTTTCACATCACTTAAAGAAGTGAAGCCGATAATTTCATGTTCCCGTCAAACTCTTCAGCATTTTTCCTAAGCATTTCTTCTCCGGCAAAAGAAACGAATATCGCTCTGTCCAAAATTTCAAAAAGATACTTACGAGCTACGGATTTAATATCTTCCACCGTTACATTCAATAGAGCCTTACGAAATTTCTGACGAACATCTACCGTTTTGCCGTTTCTGAGTCTGAAATAACTTACGATAGCTCTTCCTCCAGGTGGGACCGGTGTATCCAAATCTTGTATTACACCTAAAATACCTTCTTTTAAATCTAGTTCACTGAATTTTCCTTCCATTAAAATTTCAATAGCTTCAAGAAAAACTCGATAGGAGTTAAAAATTTCAGGATCCCGATAACTATAAAAATAAAAAACTCCCTTAGCCAAATTATTAGATACACCGGAACCGTAAGCCCCGCCTTGTTCTCTAATTTTAGTATGCAGAACTACATTGTCCAACATTTCTGCGAGAACACAAAGAGTCGAAGCATCGGGATGACTATAAGAAAGTTCTTGAAGAGGAAAAGCTAAAGCATTAAAAGCAGCTCGCGACGGTATAAAGAGTCCTTCATGAGAACCGGATTTCAAAGGAATAGAGGTATTCCATGCCTGTTTGTCCTTATTGCATACTGAAAAAATTCCGTAAAAATCATCCTTAGCCAATAGATCCACGGTTTCTCGATTACAGCTTAAAACTAAGTCGGGTTGTGCCAATCCTAGACATCTGTTCTTTAAATCACTCAATTTGAAAATAATTTCATCGATCTTCGATTCGAAATTCATACATAAACTACGAATCATTTCGACGTAAGGCAATCCTGAAAGAGCGTAAGACACAGCGGCTACGGAAGACAGGGAAGAAGTCGCTAAATTAACGGCATAACCCATAGGGCTATTTCTAACGCTATTAGTCAAAGATTCCTCATGTTGAAGCAATAACTCCTTGATACGATACTTATCGGTCCAATCCGTTGATTCGATTAAATCTTGAAACACTTGAAACAATTTGTCTTTTTTAGCTGCCAATACTTTCCCTCGAATACTTAACGAAGGTCGTATCAAACCGAATGTAACCGCATGAAAAGAAAAATCATAAACAATATCAATGCCTCCAGTATGTTCCAAAAGGAATTCCAACTGTTGTTTATAGTTCCTACCTCCACTACCCATCTGTGGTAAAAGATAGATCAGTAGACGTAACCAAGGAAGCTCTTCAAGACTCACATGAGGCAAATCCGATACGAAATCGACGAACACTAGATCATTCGTAAAACATTCATGAACCAACAAATTGCCTGAAGAATTTTTTTCTACGGATAAAGAGAACTCCTTACCTGAAACAGGGATCTTTTCCAGCGAAATGCCAGGTAAAATAAAAGGATCGTCTTTTTCGTTCCTGAATTTTTCCAGCTCGGCATTTTCTTGAATTACTCTTTCAAAATTTTGATCTTCAAATGTTTCGGCTATCTTTTCCAAAAGAATCCTTTCTTCTTCGTTTTCCTTTGAAATCAGATCAGGGTCGGGTTCCATCAAGATACACGCGAAATGTTTGTTATCTATCAAGTATTTATTGATCAATTCGGCAAGATAATCCGAGGCTGCCAATTTATTTCTCAAATTGGCAAATAAACTATGTATTTTCAAGCCATCCGATGGATTTCCTCCGTGTTGTTTCAATAAACCGGCTCGAAAAAACAACGATAATCCGTAAGGCATAGAGTATCCGGAAATTTCTTTCCTAGAAAGTTCCAGTTGATGAATGGCACCTTCTATCAAATGCGCAGGAATGCCGTTTTTAACTGTTTCATGTAAAGAGCGAAATATTAAATCTTCCAAAGGCTGACGTGCATCAGAAGAACAGCCCTTACAAACAACCGTAAACGGGATTTCCCTAATTTCGCCTTCTATAGCAGAATCCGCCTGTTTACACAAACCCGACCTCAATAATTCACTCTTTAAAAGAGCAGCGTCGGATCCCATAAGAACAAGATCTATCACATACAATCCCAATAAGTCCAACTGATCCAAAATAGAACAAGTAAGCCATGTGATACCGAATAAAGATTTATCTTCGTCTTTAGAGTCCGTAGGGTAGAACAAATGTTTTCGACAAGGTTCCTTAAATCGTTTTTGAAGAGGCACCGGTAGAGGCTTATCTGCTTTTTCCGCTCCCCTAAGAATTTTTTCTTCCAAAAAATCAAGATGACTTTCCGGTTTTATATTACCATAAAAATAGAAAAATGCCCTCCCCGGAGAATAATATTTCTCATGAAAATCTCTTACGGTGTCTCGATTCAATTTAACGATATCTTTGGGTTCTCCTCCTGAATTTACTCCGTACGTTACGTCAGGGAATATGGCAGTATTTAAAGCTTCGGATAACCTAGCTTCTCCGCTCATAAGGGCTCCCTTCATTTCGTTAAAAACCACTCCGTTGAATTTCAAAAGTTTCTTTTCCCGATTGACGACTTCCAACCGCCACCCTTCTTGAAGAAAAGAATTCTTACTCAACAAAGGATGAAATACCGAATCGATATAAACGCTAAATAGGTTATAAAAATCTTCGGCAATCTGGGACGCAGCGGGATAACACGTAAAATCGGGACCCGTAAAGGCGTTCATAAAAGTATTTAAACTACGTCTGGTCATCGAAAAAAAAGGATCTTTTACGGGATAAGCGACGGAACCGCAAAGAACCGTATGTTCCAAAATATGAGCTACTCCATCAGATTTAGAAGGACATGTCTGAAATGAAATATTAAAAAGATTTTCGTCATCATCATGAATAATCATCATGATGGAAGCTCCCGTGCTTTTATGTTCCATTTCCAAAAGAGTACTCTTGATTTCGGGAATTTCTTCACAAGAAGTAACGAAAAAATTGCGATAAACATCTCCGGATTTCATAAACAGTGTCTCTAAAGCTTCACTAAAAGTTCCAGAAAGATAAACTAAAACTAAGTTTTTGACAATTTGTAAAGAAACGGACTCAAAATCATTAAGAAAAACGAATAACTATTAAGACGAAAATTAAATCATAATCAGCAGTATTTAAGATTCAATCTATTGATAATAAGTAACACTTATTCAATTACTAAGACACCCGTCCTCAATTTCTCTAGATTTATTCTCTTGTATTTCTTAAACTCGCGAGTAGTTCTTTGACTGTTTTATAAGCCAAGAACCGTTAGTTATTCTGAATTTATAAAATACTCCGCTTTATGAATTATCAAGACATCTTCGACGAAGAAAAATCCGTTTTTCTGGATGATTTTTTTACCTTTTTGAAATTTCGTACCATATCTTCGAATTATCCTAAAACTTCCGAAGAGATGTTTGCTTGTGTCGATTTTATCCAAACTTATTTGGAAGGCGTTTTTTCGACAGAATTATGGGAAACCGAGGAGCATCCACCAGTCTTATTTGCTTATAATACCGAAGCGGGTCCGGATAAAAAAACCTTACTCCTGTACATGCATTATGACGTTCAGCCTATAGAACCTTTGGATGAGTGGAAGTCCGAACCTTTCGATCCTGAACTTCGCGACGGTTATGTCTACTCTCGAGGAGCTTCAGACAATAAAGGACAATGTTTTTATACCCTTTTTGCTTGCAAAGAATTTTTTAAAAAGCATGGAAAATTTCCGATTAACATAAAGATCATTATTGACGGAGAAGAAGAAATAGGAAGCCCTGGGTTAGGCAAACTATTGGAAAAAAAAGAAGAATCGATTAGAGCTGATGAATTGTTCATTGTGGATGGAGGTTTCAATTCTGAAGAAGCCCCGAGAATCAGCTTGGGTGCACGAGGATTAGTCAATATAATCGTCAACGTGACCGAAAGCAATAGTGATTTACACTCTGGAAGTCTGGGAGGTGCTGCTTATAATCCCAACCGAGCTCTCATTAAAATGCTTGCTTCTCTTCATGATGAAAATAATCGCGTTTGCGTGAAAGGATTTTACGATGATGTCATTCCTCTCTCAAAACAAGAAATGACTCTATTATGCATGGATAACCAGGAGGAAAGCTGTTTCTCTGCTTTCGGTTTTCACCCTTCTGGGATGGAAAAAAATTATTCCGTTTACGAGGCGATATTTTTAAGACCGACTTTGGAAATCTGCGGAATAGGAGGCGGATATACAGGTCCCGGCTTTAAAACCGTTATTCCGAAAATGGCAACCGCTTATCTTTCCTGTCGCCTAGTCCCTAATCAAGTTCCCGAAAGGATAGGTAAGGCAGTAATTAACCACTTGTTGAAAGTGCTTCCGAAAGGTTTGAAAATGACAAGTGAGATTCGTGACGGTGCTTCTCTAGGTTGGCACAATACCGAAAATATTTCCGCAATTACTCAGAAACTATCCGGTATATACGAAAAACTTTTCGGAGCCCCCTGTAAGTATACACTTATGGGAGGAAGTATTCCGATTGCTTTGGATCTTGCCGCAAGTTCCAAAGCCAGACCGGTTATCTGCGGAGTATCTTTCAATCAAGACAATATCCACGCACCTAACGAAAAATTCAGCTTAAGCCAATTGCGTCGGGGATTTTTGAGCATTTGTATGTTACTCGAATCTGAAGTCGATTAATCCTCTAGAGTAAGTGCAACGAATCGGACTACGTCTTCCTGACCTAACATTAAGAGGATTTTTTTGTCTTTTGCATCTTTGATGGCATTTTCGAGGTCTTCCAATGAAATGACTTTTTTACGATTAACCGCCAAAATCAATTGACCTGCTTTCACTCCGGCCAACGCCGCTTGACTATCCGGTTCTACTGCAGCTACGTATAAGCCTTTTTGTACATTAAAACCGAACTGATGAGCCAATTCAGGCGTTAAAACTTGAACTTTAACACCGATCTTCTCTAAAGGAGCGATAATTTCATCTCCGGGAGCAGAAATAATCGTAACCGGTACATCAATAATCTTACCTTCTCGATATATTTTTAAAACAATACGAGATTTAGGCGACATTAAGGCAATCGCATTTCTGAAAGAACTTAAACTTTCGATTTCTTTCCCATTGCAGGCAATAATAATATCTTCTTGTCTAATACCGGCTTTATCGGCAGGCGATCCCTTCACGACATCAGTTACCAAAACTCCTTTTATTTTGTCCAATTTGTAAAAATCGGCCAGATCGGCATCTATCGGCTGTAAGGTTACCCCTAAAAAACCTCTCGTAACTTGACCATCTTTGATAAGCTGATCCATAACACGACTTACCATTAAACTCGGAATTGCAAAACCTATTCCTAAATAACCGCCTGTTCCACTGAATATAGCCGTATTAATCCCGATAACCTGCCCGTTGATGTTCAGAAGCGGTCCTCCGGAATTACCCGGATTAATAGCCGCATCGGTCTGAATAAAATCTTCAAAATCAGCTATATGCAATTGATTCCTGCCCTTGGCACTTATGACTCCGACCGTCACAGTAGCTTGTAAACCGAAAGGATTTCCTATAGCTATGGCCCAATCACCTACCTCTATTTTATCGGAATTGCCGAAAGTAAGATAAGGCAGATCCAAAGCTTCTATCTTAATAACTGCCAAATCCGTTTTAGGATCCAAACCTATAATTGAAGCCGGATATTTTCTGCCGTCGTGTAAAGTTACGTTAATTTTACCGGAATTATCTACCACATGATTATTAGTCATAATATAGCCGTTTGAAGTAACGATAAAACCCGTGCCTCTAACAGCTTCTCTTGGAGAAGGTCTCTCTTGAGGAGACTGAAGTCCGAAAAAACGATTGAAAAATTCATCATTAAAATAATCGAAAGGATTTTCATAAGACCCTTTATGTCGGGATGGACCGTTTCTCAACCCATAATCGTTTTTAGACTGAGGAAAACTTTCAATACAAACTACAGCGGGAGTGGCTTGTTTGGCTATCCTGGAAAATCCTCCGGAAATTTCTTTCAATAAGTTTTCCTGGGATGACTCGACTTGTTTGGCCGCCAGCAAATGATTCGAAGAAGAAATAACTTGCATTCCTAAAAAGATAAATAAGAAAAATACTAAGATCCTGGAATCGGATTTGTTCATAATAAGTCTCCCGAAATTCAAATCTCTAATAAATAACACCGACCTGAAACGTTCCGATCGGAAAACGACAATAACAATTACACACTCTTAAAAGAGCGAACCAATTGCACTGAAGAAATATATTTAAATTTAAAAAACATTTCTTACAAGTAGTTTTCTTAAAACAAAAACGGCAGACAAATATTTTTTTCAATATTCAATGAATAAACATCTGAAAGCTGTTCTTAAACTTATTCAAATCTGTTACCGATTGAATCCGGGCTCATTTTAACTTCAAGAACGGATAATTGATCTTATGAGAAGCAATTCGAATTTTTCCGATGGTATGGTTGAATAGTATTCCTTATCAAGGGCCCCTTCCGATATCAATAATGATAAAAGAACGGCCGCAGGTTCAGTAATTATAAAATTCCTTAATTAATCAAAACGTAACAAACTCTAATAATTCGGATCCGGAATGACAAATCTTAATTCCTCCGGCATAAACTTAAACTTGACTACTCTCAAAAAATTTCAAACTTATCCAAAACCGGAACAGTTTGATCAAGCAAAGCGACAATATTAAAAATATGTATTTCGATGTCATAAGACTTCAAGATTTTCTTTACCTGCATTCAGGCATATTCATATGACTTCCTATTTTTTTCGTCATCTTTTATACTCCCGCCTCCCTTAACTAAATTTTCCTGGCTCCATGTTCAATTTTTTCAGAGTCAAATTAAAAAATATTTTCGGAAAAAAGATTGATGACTCTTTCCTTGATAGAGCCGAACAATTGCTTTATGAAGCCGATTTCGGTTCCGGTTTGGTTGAGTTAATCATCGAGCATTTACGTCATAAAACCAGAAAAATCGATACCGAAGACAAACTCTTTAGAGAACTCGCAGAGTTTCTTTTCGGAATTATAAGAACACAAGACGACTCCCCTTTAATCGAAAATCCCGAGATCTATCTCATGCTGGGAAGCAACGGATCCGGTAAAACAACAACGATAGCTAAACTTGCCAACCGTTTTCTTAAAAAAAATCTTAGCGTACTTTTTGTCGGAGCCGATACTTTTAGGGCCGCAGCTACCGAACAGTTGGAATTTTGGTCAAAAAAATTGAATTGTCCGATAATTAAAGGTGCCATAGGAGGAGATCCGGCCGCTGTAGCATGCGACGGTATCAAAACCGCTTTAGTCAAGCGCTATGACGTCGTTTTGATTGATACTTCAGGTAGGTTGCATTCAAACTATGATCTCATGCAAGAATTGAATAAAATAATTAGGGTTTGCACGAAATCTTTAGAAGGTCGTCCCTTTAAAACACTCCTAACGATTGACGCCTCGTTAGGCAACAACGCTACCGAACAAGCCCGATTCTTTCATGAAGCTCACCCACTCACAGGTCTGGTGCTCACAAAAACGGACGGTTCCTCAAAAGGAGGGACCGTCTTCAATATTTATCACACCTTAAAAATTCCGACTCTTTATATAGGCAACGGTGAAGAAATAAGTGATCTACAAACTTTTCACCCGGAAACTTTCATTAATAAATTACTCATATCTACGCCTTAATCGCTTGAGATTTATTTATTTTTGCTTGAAGACGCAAAAATCTGAAGCAGATACCAAAATATCATTATTACATTGATATACATTCTCAATGCCATTACCAAGGCTAATTTGTATGATAACGAAGAATTTATATCCGCTTGTAAACTCATGCGTTTAATCGTCTGAGCATCATAAGCCGATAATCCGACAAACATCACAAGTCCCAAATAACATATCAAAAGATAAAACATAGGAAGCACAACGAATAACGAAACTATAAAATAAATGATTGATAGTCCGATCAAAGCAAATAAACCGAGAGAGAAAATACGACCCAGTCCAGTCATATCGCTATGCGTAAAAGTTCCGTAAAGCGCGGCTATAGCAAAAATACCGGCAGCACTTAAAAAGGCTGCCCAAACGACACCTCCCCCATAAGTAGCTGCATAGCCGGGAATAACCGTCCCAAAAAACAATCCTTCCAAAACGGAATACGCGATAAATAATCCCATCACTCCTTGAACCGACAGGGTATTTATCTTACGACTAATCCATAAGGAAACTCCCAAAGTACCTAAACACCACAACCACCAGTAAGGATATAATGTCTTATAAAAACCAGTGTAACTTAACAAACCGGTGATTCCTGCCGTAACGGATAACCCTAAAGTCATCCAGCCATAAACTCTGGACGCAAAAGTCCCCGAAACCAAACCATCTTTATTTAAATTATTATGACTATACAACTTCATAAATAAATTCCTTTTTTCGAATTTAAAAAAACATACTGTTGTATGCAAATTAAAAATAATAAATTATTTAAAACCGATAATAAACAAATCGAACATTACAATCACTAAAAGTATAAGTAACATGAAATTGCCTCCAGGCAGTACTTTTTGCTTACCTAGAGAACATCGCTTGCCCCTACCTAACCAAACCATAAGAATAGGAAAAATTCCCGTTAATAAGGCGGCTCCTGTTCCGGCGCCGTAATGAAGACATTTCAATACCAGATCAGGATAAATGATCGATAAACTTAAGGGAATACCGAAAATCAATATAAGCAGCTGTAATTTCTTACATTTTTTATCCCATTTTAACTCATCGGCCAGAAAATCGATAAATCCAACGGATACTCCGATAAATGAAGAAGTCAAAGCAAAAAAAGCAAAACACTCACCCGCTACGTAAAAAGCGGGGGAACTCAGCGATAACTTTAAGGCCATTGCAGCAGTATGTCCCGATTCCAATGAATGATGCAATAAATCCAGAGGGACGACTCCTAAAACCAAAAGATTCCAAATAATATAACAACCTAAAGGAACGGTAACTCCTAAAATAATCGCCTTTTTAACTTGTTTAATACTACGATCCAAGTAATAGAACAAAGAAGGAATCACAAGTTGGTAGCCAAAAGAAAGAAAAAGTACGGGAAATCCTCTCAAAGAAGATTCCCATGAACAATGCTTTAATAAATCAAAGCGAATATCCGTAAAGCCTAAAACACAAAATAATAGAAAAGACAAAATCAACCCGACGACTAAAATACGATTAAATCGATCGGCTACTTTAATTCCGGAAGAGACGAAGAAAAACATTAAACCGAAGAACAACAAAGGCCCTATAAAACGATAACCGGTCCCATCGAAAGATGCTGAAGAAATCGCATTTCCGAAAACACGGAATAACAAATTTCCGCCCTCACAAAAGTAAGCAACTAAAATTGCATATAAAAATAAAATATAGACGCTGGTGAATAAAATTTTTCCAACGGAACCCATAGATAATTTCGTAAGAGAGGCAAAGTTTGCTCCTGCTTTTTCTTTATCCCAGTTTGTAACCTCCAGAACACAATAACCACTGAAAACGGCAAAAAAACAGGAAACGAGATACCAGATTATACTAGGAAAAAAACCACCATCGGCAACAAGCAAAGGAACGGCTAAAACTCCAGCTCCGATAGCCGTTCCAGCCACGAGCATCGTAGCTCCGAATATCTTACTTTTTAACATAATCAAACCTTCAAAAACTATTGCATCGTTTGTACGAAACAATATCGATAAATTAAAAAAAATGAATCCAACTATTCAACAGTGACGGATTTGGCCAAGTTTCTGGGACAATCTATATCCGTACCTCTGTCGAGAGCTATATTATAAGCCAATAACTGACCGACAACGGAATATAAAATGACATTACAAACCGACCTATTTTCAGGAATGCAAATCGCGTCCTCAGCACAGGAATGACTATCCTTTTGAGAAGAGAACAATACAATCTTAGCTCCTCGAGATCCCGTTTCCATGAGATTACTGACAGTCTTTTCACGAACTTTCGAATCTCCGCAAAAGGCAAATACGGGAGTACCTTTACTGATCAAAGCAATCGGGCCGTGCTTCATTTCTCCCGCCGGATAAGCATTAGCATTAACGTAAGCTATTTCTTTCAATTTAAGCGCACTTTCAAGAGCGACGGGATACATCAAACGACGACCAAGCAAGAAGAAATGATCATATAGAACATATTTTTTGGCAACGAGTTCCAGTCGATGATCCGTAACGATGGCATGGCACTGTTCCGGTAAACGCAATAAATCGATCAACCATTCAGTGAGTTCATCGGAATTCAAAATTTCTTTAATAACTGCCAATTTAAGACCGAATAATATCAATAAAAGCACCTGCGCCGTAAATGCTTTGGTAGAAGCAACTCCTATCTCCGGACCTGCTTCAAGAAATAAACAGGAATCTACTTCCATAGCCAAAGAGGACGTTTCCACATTACAAAGACCCAGGATATAAAATACATTAAGTTTACGAAGATATCTTAATACGGCTAATGTGTCTGCAGTCTCACCGGATTGACTGATGAGAATTACGAAATCTTCTTCAGATACATACGGCTCTCTGTATAAAAATTCCGAAGACGTTTCAACAAGAACAGTGACTTTGACCAACATTTCATAAAAATAGGAAGCTGCCAAACCGGCATGATAGGACGAACCGCAAGCAATAATTCGAATACGTTTTATTTTATCAAGAGGGACATCACATAAAAAATTATGTGACAATACCGGTTCCTCAGATCCTTTTTTCAAAACATGTTTATTTAAAATATGTTCTAAAACATCCGGCTGTTCAAAAATTTCCTTTAACATATAATGACGAAAAGTACCCTTACAAAGATCCTTATCATTCGTTCGAATTTCTCTTATTTCTTTGTCCATCGGTTCAAAGAATTCGTTGTAAACAAAAACCTTACCGGATTTGATAACGGCTATTTCGGAAAAACGCAAAACGAACATTTGTTCCGTATATTTAGCGAAAGCCTTTAAATCGGACGCAACAAAAACCTCACTGTCACCGATACCTATTACTAGGGGGCTTTCCTTCGCGATACAAATCAACTCATCCGGATGATCTTTATGCATGACCGCGAAAGCAAAACTTCCTTTTAACATCCCGCAAGCTTGCCTCATAGCTTCCAAAAAATTTCCTTTATAGAAAAAACCTATGAGCTGTGCAATAGACTCCGAGTCCGTATCGGATCGAAAAATAACATCTCGCTCAGTTAACCATTGTTTTATCTCGCAATAATTTTCAATAATCCCGTTATGCACTACGGCACACCGGAAACAATCATCGAACTGGGGATGAGCATTGATTTGCGTCGGAACACCGTGAGTTGCCCAACGGGTATGAGCTATAGCAATATGGCTCTTCCAATCTTTCTCAGACATGGACTTCTGAAGATTGATTACCTTCCCCACCTCCTTACAATAGACCAATTCGCTGTTGTGGATCGTCGCAATACCGGAAGAATCATACCCTCGATATTCCAAACGTTCGAGTCCCTCCAAAACTACCGAGACCGCTTCTCTTTTTCCTGAATAAGCAAAAATTCCGCACATAAACTACACTACCGACGCCGTTTCCATACCGATTTCATCAACAATAACATCCGCTATCGTTTGAGCCCACAAATCAGTCTCTTTTTTCTTTTGAGCTTCTATCATAATTCTGCATAAATTTTCAGTTCCCGAATAACGAACCAAAACCCGACCATGTTTACCCAATGTTTTTTCAACATCCTTGATGACTTCAGAAACTTTCGGTAAATCCTGAAAAGGAGTTTTCTGGCGAACAGATACGTTCAGTAAAGTTTGAGGAGTTTTACAAACATTCGCCGTTAGATCGGATAACGTAGAATCGCTTTCAGTCATAATTCTTAAAACTTGTAAAGCGGATACTATTCCATCACCCGTAGTATTATAGTCCAAAAAAATCAAATGCCCGCTCTGTTCTCCTCCCAGAAAAGCCTCATTTTGAAGCATTTCCTGAAGAACGTGCCGATCTCCTACCTGAGAAGTGATAACCTTAACGCCCTGTTGCTTCAAAAACTGCAGCACTCCGAAATTCGTCATTACCGTAACAACAACCTTATTATTTTTCAAAAGACCCTTTTTCTTTAAATCCTGTGCACAAATAGCTAAAATGGTATCTCCATCAACAATGTGTCCTTTTTCATCAACCATTACGATTCTATCGCCGTCACCGTCAAGGGCTATCCCGACATGAGCACCGTTTTCTATTACCCCTTTTTGAATAACCGAAGGATGTAAGGAACCGCAATTCTCATTGATATTCGTACCGTTCGGCTTCTCGCCCACAACATGTACTTCAGCATCCAATTCTTCCAAAACCGAGGGAGCTACTTTATAAGCCGCTCCGTTGGCGCAATCTAAAAAAATTCTAAGACCTTTTAAATTTCTGCCTTTGCAAAAAGTAGCTTTTACATGTTCGATATATCGCCCCGAAGCATCGGTAACCCGTTTATTTTTACCTATTTCAGCATCTTTAGGAAAGTCGTCAAAATTATTCTCATGAACAATTGTTTCAATCAGTCGTTCCATGGAATCCGAAATTTTAAATCCCTCAGAAGAAAAAATCTTTATACCGTTATCATAAAACGGATTATGTGAAGCGGAAATCACTATCCCTGCATCCGCACGATAAGCTCGAGTAATAAAAGCTACTCCAGGAGTAGGAATAGGGCCCAAAACCAACGTTTCCGCCCCCATGGAATTGAGTCCCGCAATCAAAGCATTTTCGAACATATATCCCGATAATCTGGTATCTTTACCAACCACGATCCTACGACGACCATGACCGCTATGCAAAACGGAAGCTACGGCTTTTCCCAACAACAAAGCAATTTCAACGAGCATAGGAAATCGATTGACTCTTCCCCGTACTCCATCAGTACCGAATAAAACCTTATTAATGTTGACCTAAAGACATTTAAAAATTTACCTCAAAACCCAGATGAAAAACACCGGAATCATTGTGACCGAAAGTACGGAGATGTTAGCACAAAATTTATTTAGAGAGAATAAACACTTATTAACAATCCTCATAGCACTCCATGCATCAAAATACGATAAAAATCGGGAACTCATACTTAAAGAATCTCAATTCAAGAAATTACAAAATCCTGTAGAACGTAAAAGAAACTATGCAGTATAATTCCCAAGGGACGAACAAAGTTTTGTAACCTCGACGATCCGATCTTCCGTCACAACCGTCCGTATTTAATGCAGCCTACTATTTATCGTGCCGATCATCATAATTTAGATCTTTCCGTTATTGACCCGAACGCCTTGTTCGTCATTAAAATATTGAAAAGAGCCGGTTATCGAGCTTACTTGGTCGGTGGTTGTATACGGGATATGCTGCTTAACGAGCATCCGAAAGATTTCGATATATCCACTTCCGCCAAGCCCGAAGAAATTAAAGCCTGTTTTAAAAGTTGCATACTTGTCGGTCGTAGGTTTAGATTGGCACATGTTCGTTTCGGAAATTCTTTCATAGAAGTGTCTACTTTTCGATCCGGAGATCCTACTGAAGAAGAACTCATAATCAAAGATAATTTATGGGGCACTCCGGAAGAAGACGTTTTACGTCGTGATTTCACTATCAACGGTTTATTTTATGATCCTCAGGAAAATGTCATAATCGATTATACTGGAGGTGTAAGAGATCTGAAAAAACAGTTTCTTAGAACGATTGGGAATCCTTTTCTTAGATTTAAGCAAGATCCCGTGAGAATGATTCGACTTCTTAAAATACTTTCACGTTACGATTTTGTTGTAGATGAGACAACGAAAGAAGCACTGTTTGCTTGTAAAGACGAACTCTTAAAAAGCTCAAAGGCACGTGTTTTTGAAGAAATCATAAAAGTTTTGATATCTTCATCTTCGAATAAATTTTTCAAACTGTTAAAAACCAGCGAATTTTTATCCTTACTCTTTTCAAAACTGGATTGCGCCTTCAAAACGGAGTCTTTCGTTGAAAAAACGACTTTAAACTTTCTAAAAGCTTTAGACTCTTTCGACCTTCAAGACAAGAATAACATCGACAGAGGCTTCTTAATTGCAACATTAGTTTGTCCGATTATAGACTTCGATCTTCGTCTCAAAAAAAAGACGAATAAAAAAATCACCAACGGTTTTATTCTCGAAACCATTAGAGAACAGCTGACTGAATTTTTCGTTAATTCATTTACCGGATGTTCCAAGAAAAATTTCATAACCGCCTTACTTATTTTGCAAACTCAGTATAAAATGACCCCTCTAAATCCAAAACATAATAAAATGAATCCGAAACTAGTGAGGCACCCTTATTTCAGGTCCGCTTTGAAGCTTTTGTATATTCGAAAAACGGTTAACCCTAAATTGGAAAAAAAATATATCGCATGGTCTGAGATGTATGATGAAAATCAATCAAAAGAATCGGAGTTGATTTAATTTACGATATGTTGTTCGTTTCCGAATCGTTAAATTTTTTTTCGGTCTTTAATTTCCTATCGATAAATTGTTTTTTTACAGTCTTTTTGTTTCAAGCCATCGTTTCTTATTTAAGGATCGAATCTCGGCTTTTGGGTGCTTTAGGTTTGTTTGCCTTTTGTTTTCTATCTTCGATAATCCTTTCAGAATTTTGCGTGCATCAAACGGTTATTTCGATATTTTTCAGTTTATTTATTTTTTCGGCTTTAAGAAATTTCGATTCCACTAAAAGCAGCTATTTAAAAAATTCTCTTGTCTCCATTGCACTATTTTCGTTTTTATACGGAAATACCGTGATTTCGACGAATATGTCCTTATTGAAGAATGGCCTTCTCACATGCTTAAGAGATAAAATCGAACTGACTGTTGTCTTTTCGGGCTTTACGATACTTATTTTTGCTCTATTAAAAAGAGGACTTTTCATAAAAAAGAGACCGTTGTTACCTAAAAGAAAGAATAAATTAATCTTCATCTCAGCCGGTGAGCACAGCGGAGATATTTTAGGAGCCGATTTGATCCTTTCCTTATCTAATTCCGATCCTGCCCTACGATTTATGGGAATCGGCGGTCCATTGATGAGACAATATTCTCATTTCGAATGCATCTTACCGATGGAAAATTTTCAATATCTTGGGTTTAAAGCCGTTTTATTTTCTCTTTTTAAGATATTTAAACAGTATCGCTTCATAAAAAAAACACTATTGAACAGACTTCCGGATATTGCCGTATTCATAGATTTACCGGATATGCATCTGCGATTGGAAAAAACACTAAAAAAAAATCTGTTTCCCGGAAAAATCGTTCATTATGTCTGTCCCAGTATCTGGGCATGGAGATCAAGTAGAAAAAAAACTCTGGAAGACAATCTGGATCTACTTTTAACGATACTCCCCTTCGAAAAAGATCTTTTTACATCCGAAAACAGTCGTTTAAAGGTCAAATTCGTCGGGCATCCCTTATTGACTCTTATTGAGAATCACCGTTTCGACTTATACTGGAAAAAGCAATTTGATATTCCGGAAAACCGACCTTTTATAGCCTTTTTTCCGGGAAGCCGTCTAAAAGATGTCGAAAAAAACTTCATTTTACAACTTCAGGCGTTTAAACAATCCTGTTACCAAGATACCCACAATATAATCGTTTCTTATACTGAAGAATCAATTAAACATATGCTTGAAAAAACTATTCGTTTTTTCAATATTCAATGTTATTTCGTACCCTCATGCTTCAGATACGAAATGATGAAAGAAGCAGAGCTTATTACCGCAAAATGCGGAACAATCGTTCTCGAATGCGCTTTGATCGGCACGCCCACTCTGATTACATGCTTAATCGGAAAGATCGATTCTCTAGTTGCAAGATATGTTTTCGGGATGGGTTCGAGTCACTATGGCTTGCCGAACCTAATTTTAGACGAGATTGTTTTTCCTGAATTTATAGGTAATGATACCAACTTACTGTCCACTCAAATCTCTGAATATATGAATTTTTTTAGTCAATCCGGTGCAGCCGAAAACTTAAAAATCAAATGTCGTGAAATAAAACATAAACTGAAAACAAATAGTCTTTCTTTAATTGATAAAGAAGTACTTGCATTATTTCCCAATGAAGAGCGTTTGAAAACATTTCTTGATTTCGATGTAGCCGTTATACCATTCAAATCAATTCCAGATTAGCAATAACGGATTCGCAAACCCGGTTAGAAGTCCTTTCAATAAGACCTGAAATCCCTTTAAAAAGAGCTTTATTTTGTGATTGTCCGTGCCCTTTAACAACTAATTTTGAAAGACCGCACAATACGGATCCCGGATAAACGCTTCCTTCCAAATCATTTTTAATAAAACAATTATGCGAATTGTCCACATATAATTCCGATAAAAAGTCAAAAACTCCCTCAGCAGTTTTTAAGAAAATATTTCCGGCAAATCCATCGGTTACCACGACTTGTACTTTTCCTTTAAAGACATCTTGACTTTCAAGATTACCGAAAAAACGATCTCCGAAATTTGTCTGCAATAAACGAAAAGTGTTTCGATGATTTTCAGTCCCTTTACCTTCTTCCGTACCTATATTTAAAAGTCCCACGGAAATGTTTTTATCATTATTTTTCAAATAACGGTAATAGGCAAGCCCTATTTTTCCGAAATCCAGGAGATTTTCGGGTTTCACCGAAACATTGGCACCAACGTCCAATACTACTATATTCCCCGTCAATGTCGGAAGTTCAACTAAAAGAGCAGGTCTGGAAATCGAGGAAATCAAAGGAATACGAGAACAAGCCAAAGAAACCAATGCTGCCGTATTCCCAGTAGAAAACAAAGAGTCCAGCTTACCTTCTTTCAGAAATTCGACACCGATTGCCATTGAAGAAGTTTTTTTACGTAGAGCCGTAAAAACGGAATCCTTCATGCCCACGACATCTTCGGCAACAATAAAAAATAAAGAGCTCGAAATTCGACCGGGCAAAGCCGCTACGAAAGGATCCAGAAAAGACAAAAAATCGGGGGTAAGTATCGGACAAAAAATAAACCTGTCCGATACCTCATCTTGACGAGATACGATAACATCGATAAGTGCTTGCCAAACACTTAGAGGTGAATGCTCACCCCCCATTAGATCAATACCTATACGATATATCATAGAAAATAAAACCGGTCTCAACTAGTCTCAGTTGGCTACCGCTTTCCTAGTTGATTTACCATCATAAAAACCACATGAAGCACATACCCTATGAGGTAAAAAGGCATGATTACAATTACTGCAAACAACGACTATTTTTGCCTTTTTGGCATGATGACTTCTTCGAATATTTTTTCTTGCATTACTCAAACGATTACGTGGAACTGCCATTTTAAACCTATCCTTAAAATAAGACTCTTCGAAAATCCTCGGGCCAATTGAAAACATCTAACGTCCAAGGGGAAATCATAAAACATTTATGAATTTAGTGAAATAGAGACAATCTGAAAATGTTAAGAAACATATAAATTATATATTGCAAAAACAAGCAATTATTAAACAAAAACTCAGTAAATATAATGAAAATTAAAAATAAACTCTTGAAAATCAAAATCGAAATAAGCAGCTCAATCAACTATTTCCCTGGAATTTTTGCCTTCTTTTGCCGTATAATCGGAACTTCGAGAAGTCCGGAACTCTGACATTATTGACCGAAAACGATCGGTGCGAAGCGACTACACAACTCCCGGGCTTGAAGGATTGTAACATGGAGAACGATATTCTACTCAACGTAGAATCAAAAGAGATTCGCTGTGCACAACTTAGAAACGGAATTTTATCTGATTTGATTATCGAAAGAAAGAAGATCAGGCAGTTAAAAGGTAATATCTATAGAGGCACGGTTACTAATATTTTAAAAAACATTCAATCGGCTTTCGTCAATATAGATGAAGGAGAAAACGGATTTATTCATATCTCGGACATTCTCGAGAATACAAAAAAATTCGAAGATCTTTTTGACTTGGATTTCGAACCGACCGTTTCTAAAAAGAAAGAAAAACAAGAGAAAGAGACTCACATAGATGATCTCTTAAAACTGGATAGTCCCGTTCTGGTACAGGTGGTCAAAGAACCCATCGGAAGCAAAGGAGCTCGTTTAACTTCAAATATCTCCATTCCCGGTAGATACTTGGTATTGTTGCCGAATTCTCCTCATAGAGGCGTATCTAGAAAAATAGAAGATCCCCATACAAAAGAACGCCTAAAACAGCTAATTAGGGCTTTTGAAATGCCTCAGGATATGGGATTGATTTGCAGAACGGCCAGTATGTTTACTTCAAGGGATGAACTTATTGAAGAAGCTCATGAGCTGTTGAATACCTGGTCTAAAATCATCGAAAGATTCAGCGCTACGAATTCTCCTGCTCTTTTGTATGAAGAATCGGATTTGCTGAAACGCGCCGTAGTTACTTGCGTCGATAAGAAATACAATCGTCTTTTGATTGACGATTATCCTGTTTTTCAAAAATGTAAGAAAATTCTTAAAAGATATGCAAGTGATGCGCCTTTAAAAATCGAGTACTATAGAGATTCCACTCCGATATTTGAGCGATTCAATATTGAGAAAGAAATAGAAAAAGCCATTCGTAGAAAGATCTGGCTTCCGGGAGGAGGTTATCTATTTTTCGATAAAACGGAAGCTATGCATACCATCGACGTGAACTCCGGAAGAAGCACCAAAACCGAAAGCAATGTGGAAGAAACATTGGTTCAAATCAACTTGGAGGCTTCTGAAGAAATAGCCCGACAATTACGTCTTAGAAATATAGGCGGTCTCGTCATCATTGACTTTATCGATATGAAATCCCGTAAGAATCAACGTAGAGTCTTAGAACGTTTTAAGGATTGTATGAAAACCGATTCAGCAAAATGCACTATATTGAGCATGAGCGAGTTCGGTTTAGTCGAAATGACGAGACAACGTAACCGTGAATCAATTGTACAAACGTTATTCACCAATTGCCCTTATTGTTGCGGAAATGCTTTGATCAAGACTCATGAGACGGTAATGATTGAAATCGAACGTAACTTAAAAAAAGTCATCAAATATCACAAACAGATGAACTTGGAATTAATTATCCATCCGGAACTTGAAGACTATATGAAGATTGACGACGATATCGAGACTCTTATTAAAATAGCCAAGCAACTTAAGGCATCTTTGAAAATTCGATCTTCTGACTTGCTACACCTTAACCAATACCAATTTATTTCTCTTTCGACAGGGGAAATTATTAATTTGTAAATTTTCGCATCTCTATGGATTTTGAAAATCTAATTAAAACATCGTTCTTGACGAATAAAATTTCTCAAGTCACTTATAACATGTTATGGGAGCTCTATAGATCTTATGTAACAGCTACTAAGAATACCTTCACACCACTCGACGAAGTCGAAAAGATCTTTCGGACGTATCTTAAATTAGTAGAACAGGATTACCAAACCCCGTTTTCTTTTGAACTGTTTCATAAGAAAGTCTTATCTCCTTTCAATCATAGGACGTTCGGACTTGACTTCTTAAGACCGATTGTTCTCTCATCAACTATTCTCCATGCAGAGGTTGTCCAAGATGCAGTCGAACGTCTGAGACAAGGAGAGAACGTCATATTCCTAGCTAACCATCAAACGGAATTCGATCCTCATCTTATAACGCTTGCATTATCGAATGCCAGCTTTCCCCATTTTACGGATGACATGATTTTTGTTGCCGGTGATCGCGTTATCAAAGATCCCTTAGCGAGACCTTTTAGTATGGGGTATGATTTATTGTGCATACATTCCAAGAGACATATAGAACATCCTCCCGAAGAAAAAGAAAAGAGGTTAAGGCATAATCAAAAAGCCCTACAAACTTTCAAAAGCTTATTAAAAAAAGGTTCCCAATGTATTTATGTAGCTCCTTCCGGAGGACGTGATAGAAGGAACGAACAAGAGATTATTGAGATAGCTCCCTTCGATGAAGGCAGTATAGAAGTTTTCAGACTACTGGCAAAAAGTTCGGGAAAGACTATGTCGTTTTATCCTTTGGCTTTAAAAACTTTTGATATCCTTCCTCCTCCTCCTGTAATTAAGCACTCTCTGGGAGAATCTCGGAATATATGTCGAACCGATATTTTTTTAGCTTTCGGAAAAAACATAAACATAGAAGACATACCCGGAATAGAAAAAAACCATCAAAGAAAAATACGCCGCGATTTGTTATTTAATAGCGTTCTTGAACTTTACCAGGAAATTTTATATTTCGAACAATCAAAATCGACATGATGAAAAACCGGGAACTCCTTTTAAAATCCAATAAATTAGTATCGCAGTAAGGCTTGGCGGTAAGGCATAGAGAAATAATTTAATAAATGACATTCTATTGAAAAATTCTCTTAATTGGATGTATCCCAATAGATTCGGTGAATTCGATAATAGGGTTAGTCCTCCGGCAGAAGTAATACCCGTAAAAACTAAATAATGATAACAATCACCGGATTTTTTAACATTCACAGCTAAATAGCTCACAAAGGTGTTGTCTAAAAACGAAGATAAAACAAACGATAAGACTACGGTTCCGATATTGGAAAGTCGATTCATAATCAAAGAAATCCACCACTCCTGTAAATCTCCTAAAATTAAAACACCGACATAAAACAAACCGATAAAAGCCGTTTTTTGCAAATGCAAAGGATTTTGATAAAAAAGAGTGACTTTATGAAAGATCAGGAAAACAACAAATAAGGCAGCCAAAGTAACGGTTTGAGATTTGACATAAATAACCACAACTATAAAAACTATATGCACCAATACAAGCCAAAAGGGAAGTACCGTTTTTTTTTCGAGACGACTTGCAGTCTGTTCGGGAAATTTTTGAAATTCCTTTCTAAAGATCAAAAAATACGTTGTTGTAGAAATGATAATAGCAATTAACGCCTTCCAAGAAAAATTTTCAAAGATAAAACTTGGTTTCCATTTTAGAGTCGGTTGAACCAAAAACAAAGATCTCGATGACATTGGAGTTAAGATGCCTCCTATGGAAATATTAGAAAATAATAAACCCATAGTGGCATATCTAAAGGATCGAGATGGCATTAAATTATAAATTTTTTTAGACAGCATAGTTGCCGCTATAATCATAGCTCCTGTTTCTTTCACTAAACAGGACATAAAAGGAGCACCGATTAATAAAGTCCACCACCACGCTCTAGGCGTACTTTTTCCTAATCCGGCAATGAACGTTAAAACTCTATCTGCAAAGAAAATTATCGGTTTGGAATTCACTAAAATAACCATCATAATAACATAGAGCGGGAATGAATAGTTTCTGGCTTCGAAATAAGCAAATGTTAATTTGGGGCCTTCCAAGAAAAAAAATAAGCAAAATAAAACTATAGGCCAGAAGAAAAATACAAGTTCCACTCTACTCAGAGTCGATAATATTTCACTAATCATGTAATATTTTTTTGATGCTTCAGGATAAATCAATTGCTTATTTTTAAATTGCTGTGAAATGAAAAATAACTTCGGAGTTAGAAAAGTGTGTACAATGGCTAGGGCAAATATAATAGCCGAACCGATAAATAGAGATTGAGAATACTGCGGTAATAGCAACAATCACTCCGGATAAAATCAAAAAATATTGTTAATCGGGTTTTATAAGAAAAAAACAATATTGTCACAACAAATCAAGAATCGATTTCACATATCTTATTTAAAAATAAACTCCTTAAAATCAAGTAGTTTATAAAAATTAGACACAAATCGTTTGTAAAAAAAAAAATATTACTATAAGTATTATTTTGAATTGCAAATGAGGAAGATAGAATGCACCTTGATACTCGAAATTTAGAAAAAAACACGGAAAATCATAAAGTCAATTCTACCGCCGGAAAAATTAGTACGTTTTCTCTTAGAACAATAGAACTTTGCGAAAAAGTCCTGCCGAATTCCGCAAATTTTCATAAAGAACAGTTAATTGAATACACAGCCAAAAAATTCGCTCTTTCTTCATTACAAGATAACGAAGAAAAAGCGTCCTGCAACAAGGTATCAAAATTAACGGAAAAGCTTCATCAATTAATTAAACAAAAATAGCCTCTTCGTGAGGAACACAAAACCATTGAGAAGGAGTCTTCTTTCTTAAGATAGGTTCTGCAAGAACAAAATCGAGAGAAAGTGTCATTAATTCTTGGGAGACTCTTTCTTCATAATCAGTAAAAATAACAAAGGTCGATCCAGAGCCCGTCATAAAAATCAGTTCCGAAAAGTCCCCTAAAGACTTCATAAGCGTCCGTTTTAAATCACGAAGAAAAGGAAAGTAAGAAAAGACGGTTGATTCAAGATCATTATGACCAAGAAGAAGTTTCTCTTCGTATCGAATACAATTAAACACAAATTTTTTGTAAATTTCCTTAGTAAGAGTACCTGGTCCTGGAGGAAAAACTAAAAAAATCTTTTTATTACCTAAGAGATCATCTTTAAAATCATTTACGGATAAATTTTGCCCTCCTTTACACATCGCCCGTCCGGAAGAAAAGAAAAAAGGAATATCTGCTCCCAGTTCTGAAGACCATGACTTCAATTCCTCATCGGAAAAACCAGTCTCACAGAGTTGGTTTAATCCGAAAAGCACTGTAGCAGCATTACTACTACCTCCGCCTAAACCAGCACCTATAGGTACATTTTTTTGTAAAAAAATAGAAAATTTATTTGAAATTCCAGATTTAGATCTAAATAAATCTCGGGCAAGAATTGCTAAATTATCGCTGCCGGATATGTCTTCTCTCGAAGATATAAAAACATCCCTATCGGAGTCGGAGATTACAAGATAATCTCCGAAATCTAATGCTTGCATTAGAGTATTCAGATAATGATAACCGTCAGGAAGGACGGAAAGAACTCGTAAAAATAAATTGACCTTGCAAGGCGAAAATAAAGATAACACAACGAACTATTCGTTTTTAATCCCTAGCTGCTTCAGAAAAAATATCTACGATAAGATGAGCTATAACACCTTCTTTCAATCTCAAGGGAATCAATTTTCTTCCTAATTCTTTTAAAGCATAGTGTGAAGACGGAAAACTCTTTCTTTCCAAATGGAGACCCTTCTCCGTAGCCGACTGAATCAAATCGGTAACCGTGACGGAACCGTACATTCTTTGTTCAGGGTCTACTTTCACAAAGAACTCAAACACCATCTCCGCTAACTTGGAAGACAAAGATTCGGATTCAAGCTTATCGAAAGCAGCTCTTTCCAAGCGCTGCTTTCTCAATAGTTCTTGCATTTTCAGAGTTCTTCCGGTAGCACGAAAGGCTTTTTTCTGTGGTAGTAAAAAATTTCTTACATAACCGGGACGCGCGAAAACAAGATCACCACTTCTTCCCAAACCTTCGATATCTTCCAATAAAAGCAACTGTTGCTTCATTTTTCAAAACCCCTTAAAAATAATTCCTAATCTTCACCAACAAATGGAAGCAATCCAATATACCGTGCTCTTTTTACAGCCAGCGTCAACTGTCTTTGGAAATGAGAAGATACTCCAGTGATTCTTCTAGGTAAAATCTTACCTCTCTCCGTTATGAAGCGTTTAAGCGTCTCTACATCCTTATAATCGATAGCCTTCCATCCTGCCGTTACAAACGGACATTTTTTATTAAAACGCTTACGTCTGTTACCGTCTCCGCTGAATCCCCCGCTAGGCCTATTCATTCGTTATCAATCCCCAAATTAACACATTATTTATTCCGCTAAAGTAGCGAATTCTATTACTTCCTGGACTTTATCAGTCTTTAACGTCATAAACCGTAGCAAATCCTCATTAAGATGATACTCTTTCCACAACTCACTAATCGCCTGAGAAGCAACGGAAAAATAAACCAAATAATAATATCCTTCACGAGCTCCACGAATTTCATATGCCAGTTTCTTTCTACCCTGATCATGAATCTTTAAAACTTCACCGCTGTAGTTAATAATGCCTGAAGTAACTTTATCCAAAGCTTTACAACGAGCTTCTTCGCTTAAGGTAACACTAAAAACGTACATTCCTTCATAAAGCTGTTTTTCATCTTTTCCCATCTATCTCTCCTAAAACAGAGACCTATTTTATTGACTATCTAATACTAGGTCTACTAAAACTTGATTTTTCTTATAGAAGCCTCTTCAGACCTTATGTAAAAGCCATTCTTTAACCAAAATGATTGCTTCTTCAAAAATCATAGGTAAAGCACCTTGTTCTTCAAAGGAAAATCTACCCAACACAAAATCAGTTAATCCTTTGGAATCATCCAAAGGTCGACCTATTCCCATTTTTAAAACCCAAGAATTCCGAAAATCCAACACTTGATTAACGCTTCTTAATCCGTTATGACCACCCGCTCCAATACCTTGCTTTAAACTTAGCTTACCGAATGGCTTATCCACATTATCCACTGCTATCATAATCCGGTCAGACTCAAGGTTAAAACGATTCCTAAGAATTCCCAATGAATTACCCGAGAGGTTAACAAAAGTCAGAGGCTTAGCAATCAACAAATCTTTGTCTTCGAAAGATACTTTAGCCAAGTAACTTTTTAAAGCCGTTTTCCTTACAAAAATTCCACCTAAACAATCAACCACATAATCAACGAAAGCAAACCCCAAATTATGTCTCGTTTGCGCAAACGAAAGGCCCGGATTACCGATACCGACCAAAAGACATAAATCTTTCTCTGCCATTATCTACGTGTCACGGTCACGACAACTTCTTTTAAGGAGGTTATCGGCTTCATTGTGAGAGGTAACACCATATCGCACAGCTTTTTAGTTTGAGCCATTCCCAAATTTTTTACGTCCACTTCAAGATAAGGAACGATATGATCGGGAAGACAAATAACTTTGAGCGCGTATACAATCTGTCTCAAAACACCACCCAATTTCACACCCAAACAGTCCATAACATTTACGCATTTTATAGGAATATTCAATGTAATCGGGATGTTGTCGACTAATTCTTCAAAATCAATATGGATTACATCATAAGTCGTAATATCATATTGAATATCCTTTATGATGGTTTTTAAAACCTTACTTCCGTAAGCCAACACAAAGATTGTCGAAGATAAAGTCCCAGGCTCCATAGAACTTAGAAATTTTTTAAAAACAGAACCGTCTACGACAATATTAGCCCCAGCTTGACCACAGAAATAAATAACCGCAGGAATATCCCCCTTCTGACGAATCATCTTCAAAAAAGATTTCTTACCAACCGAACGATCCGTAACTGTAAGCTCCATGATCCCTATTACTCCAAAACAACTTTTCTCGAATCTAACAACATCTATAAAAATATCCGCCAAGGGCCGATGAAAAAGATCAACCGCAAATAAAGGACGGAAGCAATATGAACTCGCCCAAACAAAACAAAAATGGAAAGTCCAGCGACAAAGCTACCACTTTAAGTAAGAAAAAGTCAATGAAAGAAGAGTCGATCGGACGATCGGACGAAATAAAACATTATTTTTAAGAAAAAAATCGTAAAAACGACTTTTTTTCCCATGAATACGACGAGTTATTTCATCGAATGGTGACACCATAGAAACGAATTTTGATTTATTCTCTTTAAGATTTCATAAAAAACCATATCCGGCTTTTAAATTTTTTTTTCATAATCAAGAACTATCTTTCGGAAAGCTAACCGCATCAAAAAACCTTACATCCATACGATAATGATGTCGTGGATCCTGACCAGTCGGATCATCCATTAAAATTACCTCTTTTATTAAGGTGTTCATCATAACTCTTCGGGAATTCAATCGATATCTATCCATGATTGCGACTCCATCACAAAAATTCCGTTGATTCGGGAAGTATTTAACAAATCGATTATTAATTGAACCGTAATAAAAATTTGAGATTTGTCTTTACGATCCGGACCCAGACAATCAAAGTGAGGAATTGTCATAAAAATAATCCGAACGAAAACACTTCTGACAACATCGGCCAAAATAAATTAATTCCATCCGACCAGTAATTGAGTAAAGAATCAAAGATTTATAAATCAATCCACAGTTAAGGGAAAAGATGCATTGAATATCGCCTAAAGAACACACGGATATTCGAACAAGAAATCCAAGATAAGAATCCGCGAAAAAAACGATAAATTCATAACCGAATTTTTCAAAAACATCTGGGGTGGAAGGATTCGAACCTCCGATACACGGTACCAAAAACCGCTGCCTTACCGCTTGGCTACACCCCAAAGTCAAGAAAAATCCTACTATTCTTGAGAATTTTACTACAAGTAATTAGCTCAAAAACATTCAATTCTCCTTAAAAATAATAAGGGATGTAAAAATCGCCTCCTATATTCCGAAAAAGATTTCAATTTAAAGCACTCTTGTTATCGTCTTAAGTTTTCTTTCATAAAAATAACTTGTGATCCTAATAACTCTTAGGAATTAAAGAAAGATAATCATAAAAATTAATTTATGAAAAGTATGGAACGTGTTAACTATAACGCTTGGATATCATAACATTCGGACACGCATGAAAATCACTCACGTTTGCTCTGAATTATCTCCTTTAGCATGCACAGGAGGTCTCGGCGAAGCAGTTGCAGGTCTTACTAAATCTCTGGCAAGACAAGGTTATTCAATTGAAGTCATTCTCCCTCATTACCGTTTATTAAATTTAAATTCCTCTCACTTAATAACCGATCGTCAACTGAATTTTGTTTTCAGATCGAATATCGGAGGAATAGAAACGGATATCGAAGTCAAAAAATTCATCTATCATAACGATATCAAACTTACCCTGTTAAAATTTCCCGAGAATCTCCCCGTATTCGATCGAGATCGAATATATGGGTACGATGACGATGTCGAAAGATTTTTAATATTTTCTTCGGCAACTAAAGAATATTTGATTCAATCCGGTCTACCAGATATCGTTCATCTACACGATTGGCATACGGCTTCTTTGGCAGCTTTTCTTAAGGAAATGAACTGTAAGACCATTTTTACCATACATAATTTCAACTATACCGGTCCCTGCGACACTAAAATTTTAAAACGATTCGGAATATACAATACCTCAGATTGCAACTTTCAAGATAATAACTCTTCAATCTCGCTGTTAAACACGGGGCTTGTCTGTGCAGACAGAATTACGACCGTATCACCTACTTATGCCAAAGATATTCTATCGACGATCAAAGAATCGAATCTTATAAAAGTTTCGGATAAAAATATTCTCGGTATAACGAACGGAATAGATTTTGAGTATTGGAATCCTCAAACGGATCCTTTCATTAAAACCAGATACTCATTGAAATGCTTAAACATTGAAGATAATTTTTTCAAAGCCAAACAAACCAACCGAGAACAGTTATCGAAAAAACTAGGACTTACATCTTCCTCAAAACCTCTTTTCGGGATCGTAACACGCCTTACCGAACAAAAAGGCTTATCGTTTATAAAAGAAGCTCTCTTCAAAACTCTTGAATACGGTTGTCAAATGGTCCTTATGGGGTCTTGTTCCGATTCCGAAACGGAGAACATCTTTCGAGATTTAAAACAAAAATTGGAGACAACGGGACAAATATCTATTGAGTTGTCTTATGACATAGCACTTTCTCATTTAATCTATGCGGCTTCCGACATCTTTCTGATGCCTTCTTTATTTGAACCTTGCGGGTTGGCTCAATTAATCGCCATGCGTTACGGCACGGTTCCTATCGTTAATAAAACCGGAGGATTGATCGATACGGTAGAGGCGGATGTGAATGGTTTCATATTTGAGCACTCCCACGGAGACTTCATAAACTCTCTGAAAAAAGCCGTTCATTTGAGGACGACTCACCCTGATTCCTGGAAACGATTGGTTCGAGAAGGAATGTCTCGAGGCTCCGATTGGAAAATTCCGGCTCAACAATACTCCAAGCTTTACGGTACTTTAATGTAAATCGTTGAAGAACGTTTTCAAGAACATAATTACAAAAACTTCGAAGATTGCCAAAAAAGAAATTATCGAGATCCCTTTCCGGAATTCCTTGGTTCTTTTAACAAGAGAAACAGATAACTTTTGTTAGCCCATAAATATTCGATTCCGGAAAAAACAGAGTAAACGGCAACCAAAGACACCCCTATCGTACTTATTTTCATCAAAGTTTCCGAAGAAAATTTTCCTAAAGAATACGGAATCATTGCAAGAATGATTAGAACGGAAATAGTCCCTTGAAGAATTGCCTTCAGTTTTCCAGTAGTCCTGGCAGCAAGAACAAATCCTCTTAAAGCACAAACCGTCCTTAAAGTACTTGTAACGGAATCTCTCGCTAAAAAAATAAAAATAAGCAATATCGGCAAATTGACCGGAGGTTGGGTGAACGTGATGAAAACAGAAATTCGATAAACGGAATCTACTACGGGATCCAAAATTTTCCCCAGATCAGTAACTTGAGAAAATTTCCTAGCAAAAAATCCATCAAAAACGTCGGATAATTCAGTGAGGATAATTAAGCTCAAAAGAATATAAGGTTGAACAATTCCACTAATTCCAAACCAATAAGACTTCAAATATATAATCATGAATAAAGGAGTGATGAAAATTCGAAGAAAGGTCAAATAATTAGGAAGACCCATACTATACCGCACGAAAATGGTTAATCAGGACAAATTATTATGATAAACGAATTTAAAATCTCATTAAAATTTTAAATTCCGTTCCACTGAAGATATGCTGAAGTCCTCAGTTGATCATATAACGAATTCCTTTTAATATTCTAAATATTAAGTTTGAATCAAATAAAAAATTGGAGTTCTTATGCAAACCTTGCAGGACATGATTCTCATTCTATTCAATTTTTGGCAAAAGCAGGATTGCATCATACACCAAGGTTATGATTTAGAAGTAGGGGCAGGTACTTTCAATCCGGCTACGTTTTTAAGATCTCTCGGACCCGAACCCTATCGCGCGGCTTACGTTGAACCTTCCAGACGACCTCAAGACGGAAGATATGGCATTCATCCGAATCGATTGCAGAATTACCATCAATTTCAAGTCCTCCTAAAACCCGTTCCGAAAAATTTTCAGGATCTTTTTCTCGAGTCCCTTCAATACATCGGTCTTGATTTGAAGGAACATGACATTCGTTTCGTACACGATGATTGGGAAAATCCAACTATAGGAGCCAGTGGGCTGGGATGGGAGGTCTGGTTAAATGGTATGGAGATCACGCAATTAACCTATTTTCAAACTGTAGGCAGTCAGTTGCTATCCGTGATTAGCGGAGAAATCACTTACGGTCTGGAAAGAATCGCTATGTATCTACAAAAAAAAGAATCCGTCTTCGATATCATGTGGACTAATGAATTAACTTACGGAGATCTCGTCAGATCATCAGAATTTGAATGGAGTCAATATAATTTTGAAAAAGCAGACGTAGATATGTGGTTACGACTTTTCCGAGACTTTTCTAAAGAAGCCGTTACTCTTCTCGATGCAAATCTTCCGCTACCTGCTTATGATTTCGTTATAAAAGCTTCCCATGCCTTTAATATTTTAGACGCCAGAGGAATTATTTCAATTACCGAACGCACCGGATATATCTCTCGCATTCGTCAATTAGCAAAAGAAGTTGCCGAGAAGTATATAATAAGCAGAAAAGACAAAGGCTTTCCTCTGATGAAAAATCATGAGAATGTAAATTCAAGTCAGACGGATAGGACCCCTCATGTCCGTCTTAACGAAATCTGCGACTTAAAAACAAAAGACGACTTTCTTCTCGAAATAGGTTCTGAAGAATTACCGGCAAGTTTCGTTCCCAAAGGCATGTCTTCATTAAAAATACTTATTGAAAAAATGCTACACGAAGAATGTTTCGAGTTCGAACAGGTACGAGTTTTCGGAAGTCCCCGAAGAATTTCATGTTTAATCTCACAATTGGCAAATCGAAGTCAACCTCGAACAACGGTTAAGAAGGGTCCTTTGTTGTCTCACATTTTCGAAGAGAACGGTACTGTAACAATATCCGGAAAAAAATTCTTTAAATCCATAGATATGCAGCTGTCTTCTGCGGAAGAGATCCTGCACCATTCGAATCTAAAAGTTCAAGATATCAAAGGCGTTAAATATTTATTCGTACATTCGCAGAATATTTGTCGATCCATACAAGAAGTTTTTCTGAAGCAAATACCTGAAATCATCAAAAACATGACTTTCCCTAAAAAAATGCGGTGGGATGAATCAGGTTTCGAATATGCCAGACCAATTCGTTGGATGGTAGCCCTTTACGGTAAAGAAGTCATACCGATAGCGGTTCCGAAAATAACAGCTTCCAATATCTCTAAGGGACATCGACAATTACACCCTCATGAATGTATCATTTCGTCCGCCTCTACTTATCTAAAAGAACTGGAGCGGTCTTTTGTAATTGCAGACCAAAACACTCGTCATCAAATGATTTCGGACGAATTAGATACAATCCGGTTAAATGAAGGCTTATGCAGTGAATTTAAAGACAGATTAATTAACGAAACTACATATCTTTCGGAATATCCTTTCGTTATGTTAGGTTCTTTTCCGGAAGATTTTACATCATTACCTAAAGAATTATTAGTAGCGGAAATGGTAGAGCATCAAAAGTATTTTCCTCTATCCGATCATACTGGTAAGCTCACGAATCGATTCGCCGTCGTGATCGATAATCACCCAGGATCGGTAATCATTCAAGGTAACGAACGCGCGTTAAGACCGCGATTAACCGACGGAAGTTTCTTATTTAAACAAGATCTAGGTGTCCCCTTAGAAAAATTCCTTGAGAAATTATGCTTTGTAAGATTTATGGATAATTTCGGATCTTTAATGGACAAAACGGAAAGAATTAAAGAAAATGCAAAGAACCTGTTTCAATATTGTCCCATTTGTAATAAAACCGAGTTGGTAGAAGCTGCAAGCCTTTGTAAAAGAGATCTTGTTTCTGCGGTTGTCAATGAATTTCCTGAATTGCAGGGAATCATGGGCTCTTATTATGCCCTTGCTTCAGGATTCTCTTATCGTGTTGCATTAGCCGTTAAGGAACATTTATCCCACATTCATCCGGGAGATCCTATATCGCAAACTGGGGCCCTTTTAAGTATTGCCGATAGAATCGATAATATTATTGCCTGCTTTTCAAATAATCTTAAACCCTCCTCTTCAAACGATCCTTATGCTTTACGTCGTCAGGCTTTAGAAATTCTTACATTAATCTTAGAAAGGAAATTGGATTTTAACTTTTCGGTCTTTCTTGGCTTTTGCATCGACAGATTTTTCAAACATTTTAACGATCAATTGCCGACTGAGGTAATTCATAATCCTGCTTCACTACAAACGGAAATTTTGAGTTTTATAAATGTCAGATTTCGAACGATATTACAAAATCTCGGATATAAAGACGAAATCTCATCTATTGTTTCGAGATTAAAAGAGTTCAATTATTATCAATGTCTTGACACATTCGTAGAATTAAGAACCATTAAAAATACGCAGCCCTTATCTTTTGCACAAATTGCCAAGGTATATAAAAGGGTCAAAAAACTCCTCCTTAAAGACATAAAAATTGAAAACGGTACGGAGGCGGATTACACTTGTATGTCTGTTGCAGAAAAGGAGCAATTAAACATTATCGATAAAGATATATTTTTCAACGACTCAATAACGCTTAATGAAAAATTTGATCGTCTTGCAGTGCTATCTCAAAAATTAGATAAATTCCTGAATGAATTCAAGATTTTCGATAACAATATCGATTGTGAAATCGCGAGACTCAGAATTTTACATAAATGCCTCAAGTGTTTCGAAAACATATGCGATTTTGACTGTTTTTGATTTAAAAAACATATCTTGCTTTAGGACAGCCGATTAAAACGTACTTTAATTATGGACTTTCATCATAGTAATAGTTATTAATCGATTAAATTCTTATCCGATATTCTTTTTCGAACATCACGATATAGCTGTAATTTTTAAAATGTATTTAAGAGTTGACAAACGTTCAAGAGCCTTTGAAGAGCATTGTCCGATATCTACAATAAGAAATTAGTGGTTATAAAAAATCTTCGATAATCCCTGCATGATGATATCATCATCTATAAAAAGATTTTTGTTTTTATCTTATAAAGATTAGCCCGTGTATTCCGAATATACAATACGATTCAAACAAACAGTAAGGCTTTCGAAAGCTAAAACCTTATCTCCTCTGAATGCAAAAGAAACGATCGATAGAAAAAAACAAGCAACAAATGTTTTTCTGAAAAATGGCAATTAGAGAGTGATTAAAAAAAAGACAGATGAATCCGAGTATCGCAATGATTGCATAACAGAAAATTTAAAGACGTATGAAATTCAAATCGTTTTTGATTCAAGAAATGCATCTCGTTCTAAAAATTAGAACGAGATCTCTCAAAACAGTTTGACTATAAGTTTTGTTCAACAAACTGCTCAGCGTGATGCTCAACGTGTTGAAAATACTCACCGGTCGCCAGAGCCTCTCCCAGGCAAATAAGTTCTTCGGAAGACATACCCCTAATATTGCCCAATTCCAGGATAAATCCGGGAGGCCCGAAAGGTATGATTAAAATGAGAGGCAATTCATATTCACCACCGAAATCTTTCTGTAAACATTTATATAAATAATGCTCTGAGCCATATTCTTCTGAAGACACCACCATACAATCATTCTCTTCCAAGAATTTCCTCAACGGTTGACAAACATCGATAAGACGTTGGAGAGCGCCATCTGCCGAATCGATACCTGCAATAAAAAATTTTCCTTCTTCAAGAGCAGTCCGGAATTTCTCTTCAAAAACGCTCTCCGCGGAGATTTCCTCCTCTTCATCACAGACCTTCTTCTCTTCGTCTTGCAACTGCTGAACGTCAATGTGTTCCGCATGCACAATACGATTCCATGGAGCATTACGACTTTCAAAAGCCAAAACCTTACCTCCTGTGAATCCGAAAGAAACGGCCAATAGAAGGACAAACAAACAACAGATGTTTTTTTTCATTGTTGCAAACCCTTTTTTTTAAAAAAAAGGCATTCTAAGAAAGGAAATAAAAAAAAGATAGATAAATCGGAAAATAAAAACGACTAGGCAAGTTCTTTTTCGTGAATCTCCCATTGAATATCGGATAAAAATTCACGATCACTTACTTCACATAACGAACATCCGCAAAAACCCATCCCACAAGAAGTAATAGGCGCTTGATATTTTTCTTCCTCTATCAAACCGATAACGGACAGACCTAATCCGGATACTACAGGAAAAATTTTAGATTTTAATAATAAGGGTTTCTTTACGGAATAAACGATCGTACTTTGGGCTAGGGTTCCGATAAAATTTTCTTTGAGAGATTCGGTTGGAACCGTACAGAAAATTTTACAAAAAGACGAAATCGATAAAATTATAAATAATAAATATAAATTGAAATTGAATTTCATAAAAACACAAATAACAAAAAGAAAATTATATACTATACAATATAATTAACAAACAAAAATTATTTTGTTTCTTCAACTGAAGATATTAAACGAACATTAGGTCGCGCTTTCTGTATAGAATCAAACTCTGCCAATAGCTCCCAAACACCGGCTTCGGTCGAGTTGTTGATCCGTGCTTGAATAATCTGTTTATCCGATAACCACGTTCTTTCTAAAAGTCGCTGCAAACTTTCCAAAAACCCTTCTTCTGCTTTTTCTATCCTAATTTTGCGGCCGAAAATAATATCGATTAAGGTAATATCCTTAACAACTTCATTGATTTTAAAAGGACTCGAAAAATCGTGATTTCGATAAGCCGACAAGCAATAACGAAATAGTGATTGACAATCAGGGATCAGAAAACTCTCTTCGGTAAGATAATTTTCGACTGTAGCAATAAAAGCAGGGTTGCTTTGTCCAAAACGAATCAACCATCGTAAGACATCCGTTTCAAGAATTTTATTGGGATCAACATTCATTTTCTTGTTACGAGTTTGAGGCACCTGTAAAAAGGTCGATCTCTGAGGAGGTAATCCGAATTTTGTTACAACATCCTCCGGCAACTGCATAATCGATGCCAGTTTTTTTAAACTTTCATGAACTACAACGGGATTTTTCCAGCTATGAATTTGTTTCGAAAGACTGTCCACCAAATCTGCTTTTTCTATAGGAGATCTTAAATTTTTTTCGGCAGCAATAGAAAAAATCAAAAAAGAAAGATAGTCTTGCGCTTTATCCAAAAGTAAAAGTAAGGATTCCATACTATTTTTTCTAAGAAAGATATCCGGATCCTGTTTCTCGGGTAAGGAACAGACATAAACGTCCATACCGCAAATTTGAAATAAATCACCGATTTTTATGGCTGCTTTTTTGCCCGGCTCGTCTCCGTCGAAGAGAAGGAAAACTTTTTTAATACCTAATTTTTCCAATTCTTTGACATGCATTTCTCCGAAAGCGGTTCCTAAAGCGGAAACCGTCAAATTCAAACCTGCTTCTATAAGTTGAAGGCAATCGATTTGCCCTTCAACAATCAAAGCACGTTTTTCTTTCGACATTCTTCTTCTGGAAAAATTCAAGCCATATAATACCGAGGATTTTTTAAAAAGCGGTGTCTCTGGGGTATTTACGTATTTTCCTCCGTAAGTACTCTCTTTGTACTTTCTTGTAGAGAAGCCTATCGTTCTGTTCATGATATCGAACACAGGGAAGGTGATTCTGTCTTCAAATAAAAAAGAACACTTCTCTCCAACAAAAAATCCGGCTTCTTTTAAATCATTAAAAGCAACGTTCCTTTCTTCCATCATTGTAATAAATAAATTTTCATTCGGAGCATATCCGATTCCGAACCGATGAAAGGTGTCTACGGTAAATCCTCTATTATAAAGATATTGTAAGGCTTCTTCAGCCTTAGGCAATTTAAAAAAACAATATTTGAAAACAGTATTGGCTTCGTTATAAATGCTTCGTAATAAAGCTTTAGAGCCATCCGATTTTTCTCCGAAATTTTCCGTCTCAAGAAAAACTTCAAATTTTTTACTCAAACAAGAAACCGCTTCCGAAAAAGAATAATTCAAATAGTTCATTAAAAATGATACGGCGTCTCCATGTACGCCACAACCGAAACAATGATAATGACCCTGAGAAGCATTGACAATGAAAGAAGGAGTATTCTCAGAATGAAAAGGACAGGATGCCTTATACGTGGCTCCCCTTTTTTTAAGGACAATGTGTTCTGAAATGACTTCCACGATATTTATTTTTTGTCGCAGCCGATCTAAACTTTCTTGAGTATACATTAGTTAAAAACCGATCATTACCGGGACCAATCTAAAGAATTTTTTCCTAAAGATAAAGTTTATTCTCCCCTAAGGACAGTAAACGCACTTCAAAATTTTTTCTTCGATAAAACTATCTTACATAAAGTAGAAACTTAAACCTTTATAGCATTATAATAGGTAAGATCAAAGAGACCCCAGTAACTTTGCTTTTGCTATGACGGATAACAGGCTAACATGACAATCTCTTCTCTTAATAAAAAAATGACTCCCATGATGGAGCAGTGGACCCAATGTAAACAAAAATCGGGTGAGGCCATTCTATTATTTCGTCTCGGAGATTTTTATGAAGCATTCTATGAAGATGCAGAAATCATGGCTACCGCTTTAGAACTAACGCTAACGCATAGACAAGGCATTCCGATGAGTGGTGTTCCTCATCATGCAGTCGACGGTTATATAGATCGTCTTATCGATAAAGGATTCAAGGTAGCCGTTGCCGAACAATTAGGCTCTTTGAATGATGAGACGAAACAACCTATAAAAAGAGACATCGTGCGTTTTATCACTCCGGGTACTCTGCTTTCTTCAAGTCTTCTTACCGAAAAAACGCATAATTACATAATTTCTTTAACACAGTTAGGTCAGATTTTCGGTTTAGCTGCTTTGGATATTTCCACAGGTTTACTGGAAATATCCGAATGTAACGATATTAAGGATCTGATAAATGAACTTTATAGCCTTCAACCATCCGAAATCTTGGTTTCACAAAAATTTTCGAAGAAACGAGCGGATGTTCTACAGGAAATAAATAAAATTACTACTCCGGCTATTTCAATTTATAAAGATTGGCATTTCGAACACGAAGTAGCCTATAAATTTTTAATCGATCACTTTAAAACTTCGAATCTGGAAGGTTTCGGAATCAAAGAGTTAATAGGAGGCATAAATGCTGCAGGCGGTTTGCTTTCTTATATTCGCAACGAATTATTTCTACCGATTGATCACATTACTTCCGTAGTTAAAAAAGATCAAAAAGACTTTTTGATCATAGATCGCATATCTTATATCAACTTGGAATTAACACAATCTTCGAATAACGGCAAAGGAGGACTATCTCTTCTTGAGGTCATAGATAAAACGTTAACACCTATGGGTGGCCGATTTTTAAAAATGAGTCTTAACAAACCCTTGTTATCCGTTACAAAAATCATCCGACGGCAAGAAGCCGTATCCTTTTTTTATCATCTCAACGAAACAAGATATGCTGTTGGCAAGACATTAAAATCAATCCGCGATATCGAACGATTAATTAATAAAATCATTACCGGTTATGCCTCTCCCAAAGACGTTCTTGCACTCGGTTCGTCATTGGAAAACGTCGTTTCTCTGTATCGAATTTTCAATCACTCACAACTCCCTCTCGTTATTGAAAAGCATATTCGTCATAACCGGGAGATTGAAGAATTAGCACGATTGATTTTTGAGTCAATCGTAGATCACCCTCCCCTGAAAACCTGTGAAGGAGGTATTTTCAAAACGGATTATAACGAGGAACTAAAACGGTTAAGGTATGATGTAGCTCATAGGGAAGAATGGATTCTCAATTACCAAGAAACTCTTAGAAAACAGACAGGAAGTAAAAAACTGAAAATCCATTTTAATAATGTTCTCGGTTATTACATCGAAATCTCCGGTTCTCAGAAATATAACTTACCGGAAACTTTCATTCGAAAACAAACGCGTCTCAATGCGGAACGTTTCATTTCACATGAATTGAAGGATTTTGAATCTTATATGCTCACGGCTCGGGAACAATCTTTTGCTCTGGAAGAAAACCTATTTAAGGACTTTCGAAATAAAATTGCTGCCGATAAAGAGATTATTCTGAAAATCGCCCATTCAGTAGCTCGAATCGATTTTTTCCATTGTTTAGCTACAGTTGCCAAGCAAAACAATTACACTAAGCCCATCATTAACGCAACTTCGGTATTAAAAATTAACAACGGCAGACATCCTGTTATTGAAAAAACTCAACCCAGCGGACAATTCATTGCTAACGATTGCGATTTAAATAATGAAATAAACCAATTCATGCTTATTACCGGACCTAATATGGCTGGTAAATCTACCTATATAAGACAAAATGCACTCATTGTTCTACTAGCTCAAATGGGTTCGTTCGTACCTGCCGATCATGCTGAAATAGGAATTGTAGATAAAATTTTCACTAGGATTGGGGCTGCCGATAATCTATCACGAGGTATGTCCACGTTTATGGTTGAAATGACGGAAACGGCTAATATTTTAAATAATGCCACCGATCGTTCTTTGATAATTCTCGATGAGATAGGAAGAGGAACCGGAACCTATGACGGTCTGGCAATCGCTCAAGCCGTAATAGAATTTTTAATGGAGACGAAAGGTAAACAAGCCAAAACTCTTTTTGCTACCCATTATCGGGAATTAATTCATCTTGAAAAAATGTTTCCGAAATTTCTTAATTACCATGCCGAGGTTAGCGAATCCGGAAGCGGTCCCATTTTTCTTCATAAAATCTTAAAAGGATGTGCAGCAAAAAGTTACGGTATCCATATTGCTAAATTAGCAGGATTTCCTTTCGAAGTAATAAGCAGAGCGCAAGAATTACTCAACAGTTGGGAACAAGAAAAAGAAATTGCTCACAAAACAATTAAAAATACTGATTCTCGACAACTTACTCTGTTTTGAGTAAATATAAACCTTGTGTAAGGTTTATCTGTGACACATATGTTTCTTGATTGGAAATCATATCCGACTAATCCCGGCGTATATTTAATGAAAGACGCTAGCGGATCTATTATTTACATAGGGAAAGCTAAAAACTTACGGCTCAGATTAAAATCATATCTCAAGAATATGTCGGATATTCGAGAACAAATTCCCTTTCTCATGAAACGTGTAGCTAACATTGAGACCATAACCGTTTCCAATGAAACGGAAGCTTTGTTGCTGGAAAATAATTTAATCAAAAAACATCGACCGAGATATAACATACTCCTAAAAGATGACAAAACTTTTTACAGCCTTATCATTGATTTAAATAATCCCTGGCCTAAAATCAACTTAATCCGCACCAAAACCCTCCCATTGAACAAACAAAACGTACTGATTTTCGGGCCTTTTCCGAATTCAGAATCCTGTAAGACACTTTTATCGGTAATCCAAGAACTGTTTCCTTTAAGAACCTGTTCCGATAGAGAACTTCTATCCAGACGTCATCCTTGCCTATTATACGATATGAATAAGTGTTTGGGTCCTTGTTGCGGGTTATGCACTAAAGAGGAATACGATATTTTGGTTAAGGGGGTAATTTTATTCCTTAAAAGAGGAGCCGTATCTACTTTAAATCTTCTCAAAAAAGAAATTGTACAAGCTTCTCAAAATCTCGAATTCGAAAAGGCAGACAAACTATATAAAACCGTACGATTGCTTAAAACGGCGTTAATGACACAAAAAGTCGAAAAAACACAACTCTTTGATATTGATGTTATAGGTTTTTTTAGAAAAGAATTACAGGTTATAGTCACCGTGCTTACCATAAGAAAAGGGAAACTTATCAATGCCGTACATCACATTTCTCAAGAGAATATCGAAGACACTGCATCTCTAATTGCTTCTTTTTTGATACAAAATTATGAAGGAATACAGCAATTACCACATAAAATTCTTGTACCCGTCAAAATCCCAAACATAGTTTCCGAATGTCTGAAAACGAATATTCAATGTCCTCTACATGGAGAAGGACATAAATTAATTGCCATGGCATCTATTAATGCCGAAGATCATTTTAATAAAATTCTTCAACTAAAAGTAACCATTAAAGACGATTTATCATTACTATGCTCTCAGCTACGCTTGAATCATTTTCCGAAAAGAATCGAATGCTACGACGGCTCTCATCTCCATGGTAAGGATGCCGTAAGCACATTCGTGACCTTCATCAACGGAGAGTCTTCTCCGGAAAATTATCGAACCTTTATTGCCAAACAAGAACATAAAGGCAATGATTACAGTTTACTCAAAGAAATTATAAAAAGACGCTTCGGTAACTTTACTTTAAACACAATATTCCCCGATTTAATTATTATAGACGGAGGAAAAAACCATTTACAACTAGTCATTGAGACACTTGAAGAGCTGAATATCCATAACATCGACGTTATTGCCATAGCCAAAGAGTCCGGGAAACACGACAAGGGATTAAGAAGAGAAAAAATCCATACCCGAAAAAGTTCGACTCCGATTATCTTGCCGTTCAATTCACCGGTTCTTTTACTAATACAAAAGATAAGAGATGAAGCACACCGATTCACTATTAGTTTCCATAGAAAACGGCGTAGTAAAAGCCTTCTTGGAGACAAAATATCCATATCCGGAATAGGCCCCAAAAAACAAAAAGCTCTCCTAGATAAATTCAAAAACTGGTCAACAGTTTTTACATCAAACTATACTGACTTAAAAGAAGTGAAAGAATTATCCGAAAAAGATATTCGCAATATCCTTGCTCATACCAAGAGTCATACATTTCGGGAAAAAGATCTCATCTAAATCTCTTCGGCTTCCTCTTTAACAAAGAGAACTTCCTCTTCTTCCTCACTTTCATTCTTTTCGTCTTTTTGAGCCAGACTGAGACCTTTAACTATTACATGAACCGTAGCCACGTGAAGTCCAGTATATTGCGATACTTCTTCAACTATTTTACCCTGAATTTCTTCGGTTTTTTCCGGTATTGCTATTCCATAATCAACATTAACCTCAACCTTGACTTTCACTAAGTGATTCTTAGAATCTTGTTCAACATAAATCCCCTTGACTCTTTCGACATCTCTTCCGAACAAAGTATCCATCAACGTGCCTCCGATCAAAGAGACTCCTTCTATTTTGGCTAAGCAGTGTAAAATGATGATTTGTATAACTTTCGTTTCAATATCGCGACTAAATACAGTTTCAGGAAATTCTAACTCCTTAGCATCCAATTTTAAATTCGACTTATCGTCCATGGCTCCTCCGCTTTTCATTTTTCTAGAAAGAAATTAAATAGTAGGTGAATAATAACTTTATATCATACTTGAAAAAAAAATCGTTACTTTCCTTTAGGAGAATTCCATGTACTTTTTTATGTTACCGATACAAATTCTTCTAGGCATAATCAGCGCCTACATAGCCTTCAAAAAACAGCGAAACCCTTTTGGTTGGTTTTTCGTCGGATTTTTGTTTGGGCTAATCGGCATTGTTATCGCAATGATATTGCCCCCTTCCGATATAAGCGGCAACTACTCAAACCCAAACAATTCCCAAAAATTAGAAATTCTGTCCGAAGAAGTTAAAGATAAGGCCGAAAACACAATTACACCACCCATCTTTGAAACTTCGGATTGGTTTTACTTAAACGAAAACAAGAAAGCCATAGGCCCATTTAACGAAGAAAACCTTATCAAAACCTTACTCACAAAAGAAAACAGAAAAGAAATCTGGATCTGGAAAAAAGGAATGACCGATTGGCAAAAAACCACCAGTATTGCGTCAATTAACAACCGTTTGAATTAAATCTTACCAGCTAGCCTTGACAACTCCAGGTATTTCTCCCATAGAGGCCATTTGTCTAAAACAAATTCTGGATACACGGAATTTTCGCAAGAACCCTCGAGGTCTTCCGGTTATCTGACAACGATTATGCAAACGAATGGGAGCGGTATCCCTTTTCATCTTATTCAAAGCAATACGAGCTTTCTCTCTTTCTTCTTCTGTTACGGTCAAACTTTTAACGATTTCCCTCAGAGCGGATCTTTTGTCTCGACCAAGCTGAACCAAATATTCTCGTTTTTTCTGTTTTGCTATAGAAGATTTCTTAGCCATTAATACCTACGCTTTTATTTTTTCCGAGCAGGACCAGTCTGTCTTTGTTTACGGTTAGGATCCTTTTTATTAATGATATAAAGACGACCTTTACGACGAACCAATTTATCGCCTTTAGAAGGATCGGCCTTAATAGATGAACTTACTTTCATAACGATATTCCCGCTAAACTAAGATTAAGGTTATCTTCGAGGGGAATTTTTTTCAATGTTGTTATTAAGAATAAACCTTAGTTTTGCCTAAACGATACGAGAATTAAAAAATTCCGTACATCTCACTAAAGTATTTCTCTTGTAAATATTTAAAGATTATGTTAGATTCGCTCGTCCAGTGTTAATACCATCAAAAAGGATTCATTCGTCGTGAAACGAACGTATCAACCCAGTAAGCGAAAACGTCGCTCTTCCGTAGGCTTCCGAAAGCGCATGCAAACTAGAGACGGAAGAAAACTTTTGAATCGCAGAAGACGACACGGAAGACATATTTTAATCGATCTTTAATGAAAAGATTCGGGCGTTTGCATGGTTGCATTTCCGAAAGCCTCTCGTTTGTTAAAAAGCGGACAGTTTCAGTTTGTCATGAGGAACGGAAAATGTGTGACTGGCGATTTCTTAAAAATTTATGTTTTTTATCATAAGAGATCGTTTTCAAAACTTGGCATTACTGTTTCCAGAAAATTCGGCAAGGCTGTCGATAGAAACTATTTCAAAAGAATTATAAGAGAAGTCTTTCGTTTGAATCAATGCAAACTCACTTCGGTTCTTTTGGTCGTTTTCCCTAAGATTTATAAGAAAAAAGTCTCCTTTCGGGACGCATGTATCGATTTCGAGTCACTGCTTCCCTTTCTTATTCCTACTATTACTACGAGTGTTCCCGAATGTAATTCAGGGATGAAGACACCCGCTCCTTCATCGCTTCCGGAGCGTAGTTAAAAGCTAGTTCAGCGTGTTTAAGAGCCGCATCATGTATATCCACATCCAGATAAAATTGAGCTATCATCATTTCAATTCGCCATGTTTTTTCATTCCTATGACCACCAAAGTCAATAAGGTAATTTTTCAGAGGAAATAGGATATCTTCCGGGTTCTTTAAAGTATTTTTTCTGTAACGTCTAACCAATTCCTGAAATTCCAAAACAGCTATCGTAAAGCAATTTTTATCCGGATTATCTCTTTGAGAGTCTGTCAACCATTGTTTAATCTCATTGGACTCTTTCGAACCCATTTTCCCCTCATCAATGAGAAGACGAAATTTTTCTGATAAGAAAAATTCATCTTTGAGATTGACGCCCTCCTGAAGAACTAGACGCATGATCTCTTTAGAACCAATGTCTTCAGATAACAAATAAAGTCTTTTTAATTCATCAACGGATAAAGATCCCAATCCACTGCCGATGTTTTTTAACAAACGATTATTATCGATAATGCGTAAAAAAATATTCACTAACTCTTCCGGTAAATCATATGCCATTGCTCCTCGACAACGATAAATCTCGTTTTCATCGGAATCCAAAATAATGATGCACGGCAGCTCATCAACGGAAAAAGATTTCTTCAATTCAAGATTTTTTTTTGATAATTCAAAGGAATATTTTGAATGACGAGGAAAATTCAGCTGCAAACATAGAAATTCTTCTTTAAGCTTTGAAAATAATGATTCATTCGAAAAAATGTCCTTTCTTAATTTCATACTCCATGGAGACCAATCGGAACCGTCAAAAAACATTAGTATGTACTTGTTCTCTAAACGACTTTTTTGCAAAGCTTCCCGATAATCAGTAATCCAATGAGACTCCTCTATTTGACAAGCAAAAGAATCTGATGAACCGATCATAATAAAGACCGATACCAATAATTTTTGATGAAAAAAAAGAAACAACGGTTTTTTCAGAAAGCTCATATAACACTCTCACTAGAAATAAAAGGCCAAAACAATCCCTCTTATAATCGATAAAATTAAAAAAGCAGCTCCAAGTGTATAGACTTTTTTTCATTTAAAACACACCAAAAAATATTTTAAAAAAACTTCATTTATCAACTTTTCTTGTCTTAAGATATCATTTATTATAGGATTCATACTAAAAAACGTTTTAGTTTTAAATGAACGGACACAGGCGCATCCCAAACTTTCCGTTGTTTTTATACAACACTGAAACTCGTCGAAAAGAACGATTCATTCCCCGCGATACTTCCGTTTTAATGTATACCTGCGGACCTACCGTTTACGATTACGCTCATATAGGTAATTTTCGGACATATGTTTTCGAAGACGTTTTAAAACGCACACTACAAACATTCGGTTATGATGTTAAACAAGTCATGAACTTAACCGATGTCGATGATAAAACGATTAAAGGAGCAACTAAACAAGGTGTTTCTTTAGATACGTTTACGGCTCCTTACATAAGGGCATTTTTTGAGGATATCGAAATTTTAGGAATTTCTCCTGCAGCGGAATATCCCAGGGCCACGCATTACATTCCGCAAATGATTGAAGCCATCGATATTTTAAAAAAGAAAGGACGAGCCTATTCCGGAAACGATGGATCCGTATATTTTTCGATCGATAAATTGGATACGTACGGTCGACTCTGTAAACTGAGTGATTCTCATCACTCACACGCCGGAACATCTTCATCCGATGAATATGATAAAGACAACGTCTGTGATTTCACTCTTTGGAAAGCTTATGATCCCGAAAGAGACGGAGAAATTTATTGGGATAGTCCTTTTGGAAAAGGTCGACCCGGATGGCACCTCGAATGTTCCGTTATGGCAATGCAAATATTAGGTGAAACTATTGATATTCACGCAGGCGGAGTCGATAACATCTTTCCTCATCATGAAAATGAAATTGCTCAATCCGAAAGTCTTTCCGATAAAACCTTCGTTAAATATTGGGTTCATTCGGAACATCTCTTGGTCAACGGAAAAAAAATGTCTAAAAGTTTAGGCAATTTCTATCGTTTAAAGGATCTTCTCAATAAAGGATTTTCCGGCAAAGAAATCCGTTATGCTCTTCTTCAAAGTCATTATCGAACACAACTTAATTTCAGTGAAAAAATGTTAAAAGGCTGTAAACAAGCCGTTAAAAAATTGCAGGATTTTATTGAAAGAATAGAAAGCATTCCCGAAACAAAACTTTCCGAGAATCAAACAAGGACCAACAGCGATACGGAACTATTTTTAAGAACGTTTGCAAAAACCATGGCTAATGATCTTAACGTTTCCGAAGCTCTGGCCGCATTATTTCAATACATCAAAAAGATAACTGATCTTGAACAACTACTCGGTTATAATGAAGCCGTTACGATCTTGGGAGCATTGAAAGAAGTCAACCGAATTTTAAACGTGCTTTCCTTCAACAAGGGCAATTCGATAATTCCGACAACCATCCTTGAACTCATTGCCGAGAGAGAGATTGCCCGAAGTAATAAAGATTGGAAAAAATCCGATACTCTAAGAGACATGATCGCGGAAAAAGGATTTTCTATCGAAGATAAGGTTACGGGTTATCGAATCAAAAAAATAGAAATCTGAACTCTAATTATCTATTTTCATCATCGGGAAATAAAGAACATCTTTGATGGATGTCACATTCCCAAGAAGCATAATTAATCTGTCCAGCCCGATACCGATGCCACCGGCGGGAGGGATCCCTTGACAAATGGCCTCCATGAACTCCTCATCCAAAGGATGAGTCTTCGATTTATCTTGGCTTTGCATTTTCTTATTAAACTGATCTTCCAAAAGCTTTCTTTGCAATAAAGGATCGTTTAATTCAGAATACGCATTGCATAATTCCTTTCCCAGACAAAAACTTTCGAATCTTTCTACAACATCCTCTTTATTTTCTCTATGCAATTTACACAAGGGTGTAGTTTCTATAGGATGATCCGTAATATGGTGAGGCTGAATTAAACAATGCACCACTAATTCATCAAATAACAAAGCCATCAGTTCTCCTTTTGAAGCCCTATCAATCTCAGGGTGAGGCAACAGCGTTTGTTCTTTCAAAATATTTCTTAAAGTTTCCGGAGAAGATTTATTTATATCGATACCGGCATATATATGAATACTTTCTTCCATGGTCAAGCGTTTCCAAGGAGACTTAAAATTCAGCTCAATTTCTTGAATATCACCCGACACATCTTTAAATTGGGAATAAATAATCTTTGTCGTTCCTGTCAAAGAACGAACCAAATATTCCATTAGCTCTTCCATGAGTTTCATCATGTCATTATAATCCATATACGTACCATATGCTTCCATCATAGTAAATTCAGGATTATGAGTACGATCAATGCCTTCATTCCTAAAGACCTTACCAATCTCGTAAACGCGACGCATACCTCCTGCTAAAAGTTTTTTTAAAGAAATCTCCAAAGAAATGCGTAAAAACATATCGACATTCAAGGCATTAACATGAGTTTTAAACGGATCAGCCTCGGCACCACCGTAGGAATTTTGAATTATCGGAGTTTCCACCTCTATAAAATCCCTTTCATCCATAAAACGGCGAATTAAACCAAAGATTCGGCTCCTTAATAAGAAGGTTTGATAAACCTCTCTTGAGGAAATAAGATCCAGCCAGCGCTTTCTGTAACGAGAGGCCTTGTCTACAAGACCTGCATGTTTATCGGGTAGTGATAATAAAGACTTGGAAAGCAATTCTACTGACTCAGCCAAAACAGTCAATTCACCGGCATGCGTTCGAAAAAGAAAACCGCGAACACCTATGAAATCTCCCAAATCGAGTTTTTTCTCTATAAATTTAATAGACGTAACGTCTGAGTCGAGAGCCAACCCCGACACTTTCGAAAATTCTCTATTAAACATCACTTGAATAAGAACATTGCCATCCAATAACTGAGCAAAAGCATTTTTACCCATAGCTCTGAACAAAACTACTCTTCCGGCCACGGTTACTCGAGGAGTAGTTTTAGCAAATGCGTCTTCACTGCTGCCGACGATTGCCTCGTCAAAAGACTCTCTTATCTTTTTAACGTCTTGAACACCTTCATATATATGAGGGTAAGGATCGATACCGAGATCTCGAATTTCTCTAAGTTTATCTACACGATACAAAAAATCCTGTTGAGAATGGTAAGACGGCTTAAACATAACAACCCTCGGTTAAACGAAAAAGTAGAATCCAGAAGCGGTTATTAAATCGGAAAGACTTCAGGATTCATAAGCAATCGATACAAAATACAGAAGATCTTCGTTTTTTAAAAAGGAAAATCCATTCAATCCAAACGGATAACCTTTTAAGGTTAAAGCGTTCTGATATTTAATCGGCAGATTTAATTATCCAAACCTAAATTCTTTTTGAGGTAATTAACATATGCTTCTCCTCCCCCATGTCTAAATCCTTCTCTAAGAATAAGATCACCTTTTTTGTCAACTATAATTAGAGTAGGAAATCCAGTTACTCCATAGCGTACTCTTAATTTTTCATTTAATTGCACAAGGTCTTCGGGTAAAGAAGTTGTATGAGGGAAATCAACCTCCACCATACACAAATGTTGTTTCGCAAAATGTTTAAAAGCCTGTGTAGAAAAAATGACATCTTTCATTCGTTTACACCAAATACACCAATCCGAACCCGTAAAGAATAAAGTAAGATATTTATCCTCCTTATCGGCTATTTCTTCAGCTTCTTCATAACTCATCCATTGTATCTCTTCAGCGGCTTGCTTAGATGCCAGTATCGAGCTATTTTTAGCTTTTTGCTTTTTTGTTACGCCAGCCACACCGAAACAAGGTTGGTTCACAAATACAGACAGTACTAACAAAAAAAATAGTGACTTCATTCTCTCTCCTTTATTTTTTTGTCGCGAAATCCTATGATCCGCGACATTCATCCGAGTAAACGTATACCTCAATTGACAAACGAAATACAAACTATTTTCATGAGCAAGAACACTTCATCTTAAGGAAATTTCATGAATGTTTCCGATTCGATCCTTGACGTTTTTAAAGAAAATGCTTTTTTTTTCTTCAATGAAATGGTTTTATACTGGGAAACGGATTACTTGCTCAAAAACTCCGATTTAAAACCTCTTTGTATTTCGGATGTCAAAACTAAACCGACGCAGGAAAAATTGCCGCAATCGATAAAACGGACGGATAGTGAAATTCCGGTTCCGGCAACCAAAAGCCGAAAAACCGTTTCATCAAAAAATTCGGAACTATCGAATGAAGGAGATAATCGTCGAGATTTATCGACTAATTGGATTTTAAACCCCATGACGCATTGCCCTTCTACCGAAGATTTTTTAAACTTAGAGTTTAAATGTTTAAAAAGCATAAATTTAAGACAACTCCGTATTCCGGTTTGCCTGTATCTTTTTGCAGCCTCAACCTTGGAAATTCTTTTTTTTCAAAGATTAGTCAAATCAGTTACACAATTTTTCGTCCCCTGCCGTTTATCTTTGTCTCATGAAAAACAATTTAATTCGGAAGAGCACTTTGGAGACCATGAATTGATTCTCATTAAACAAGAGACTCTTATCGTTAATTTTCAAGATACTATCATCCATCAGCCTTATGAATATAAACAAAAAATTATAATTCCTTTGTTGTCTTTCGAAGATTATCAAAAAGATGTTCAAACCAAAAAAGCATTATGGATACAGTTACGACAACTAACTATGTCGGTTACGCCGAAGTAATCGTTAACGCTCTTATTAACCAAACTCTTGACTACGGAATACCTCGAGAGCTTGCAGATTCCATTAAAGAAGGATCTTGCGTAAACGTTCCTCTAAGAAACAAAAAAAAAGCCGGAATTGTAGTATCGCTTAAGCCTACTTCCCAATGTTTATCAAAAATTCTACCGATTACGGAAACCATTGAAAACAACATCGTTCTCACCTCCGATCTCATTGAATTGGCTTTATGGATCAGCCGTTATTATTTTGCTCCGCTCGGACAAATTTTAAAGTTGTTTCTCCCGGGATCCGTAAGAGAACCGGGTAATTGTCGACCTCAGGAAACAATTCAACTAATTAAAGATAAACAAGAAATTCTAACACTGATAGCCAGCAATAAACCTAAAGTAGGCAGTCAGGAAAAAATTTTAACAGTACTTTTAGAAAACGATAAACCTTGTCTTTCCTCAACTGAAGTTCTTAAAAGATCCGGAACAGTCAAAACTTCTTTAGTAGCTTTAGAGAAAAAAAATTTCATACGCATTACGAAAACAAATCACCCGGATCCTTGTAATTGTCGACCTCAGGAAACAATTCAACTAATTAAAGATAAACAAGAAATTCTAACACTGATAGCCAGCAATAAACCTAAAGTAGGCAGTCAGGAAAAAATTTTAACAGTACTTTTAGAAAACGATAAACCTTGTCTTTCCTCAACTGAAGTTCTTAAAAGATCCGGAACAGTCAAAACTTCTTTAGTAGCTTTAGAGAGAAAAAATTTCATACGCATTACGGAAACAAATCACCCGGATCCTTTTTTTCAAAACCTTGAATTTTTACCGATTTGTCCCAAAGAATTAAATCCTGAACAAATTCATTCCTTAGCGAAAATTCGTGCTTCTCTTGAAAATAACATTTTTGAAACTCATCTTGTCTTTGGAGTTACCGGAAGCGGAAAAACGGAAATTTATCTTCAAGCTATAGAACATGCTAAAAAATTACATAAAAGTACTATCATCCTAGTTCCCGAAATCGCTTTGACAGTTCATATGGTTGAACAATTTAAAGCTCGCTTTGGAACATCAATAGGAGTTCTTCATCATAAATTAAGTGATGAAGATAAAAATAAGACCTGGTGCAATGCTCTCAAAGGTAAACTTGATATTATCATGGGGCCCCGTTCAGCTTTATTCTGTCCCATGCAAAATCTCGGATTAATCATAGTAGACGAAGAACACGACATGGCTTACAAACAACAGGAAATGACTCCGTGTTACCACGCTAGAGATACCGCAGTTATGCGAGGGAAAATAATGGGAGCTACCGTTGTCTTAGGAAGCGCAACTCCAAGCTTAGAGACTTTTATGAACGCCAAGACAGGGAAATACCATCTTTCCGTTCTCAACCGGCAAGCAGAAACGCAAGACTCAAGTATTGTTTCTCTGATCGATATGAAACAGGAATTACCGAAAAATCCTTCCTCTGCTCTTCTCTCATCTACCGTCCTTAACGGAATTCAAGAAAGAATCGAAAAAGGAGAACAGAGTATTATCTTTTGTAACCGAAGAGGTTATTATACACAAGTATCCTGTAGAGAATGTGACACGGTTTTAAAATGCGAACATTGTGATATTACGTTAACCTTTCATAAAATAACCAACGAGTTAACCTGTCATTTATGCGGTTACTTACTAACGCCTCCTCCGAAATTTTGCGGCACGTGTAAAGGAGAAGTGAAACTCAGTTATACTGGTGTAGGAACTGAAAAAGTCGAAAGAGCTCTTCATGCGATATTTCCGAATATTCGTACTATCCGTATTGATTCCGATACTATACGTCAAAGAAACAGTTACGATGAGACGTTTAAACGTTTTGCTACCGGGAAAGCTGACGTCCTCATAGGAACTCAAATGATTGCCAAAGGTCTTCATTTCCCTTCCGTTACTTTATCCGTCATATTAAATGGGGATTCGGGTTTGCACATTCCGGATTTCAGAGCCTCCGAATATGTCTTTCAAGTTATCACACAGGTGGGAGGTCGAGCCGGAAGAAGTTCATTGCCTGGAGAAGTCTTAATACAAACCTTTAGTCCCGCGAATAAAACAATGGCTTTAGCTTCAGAAAGAAATTATTTAAAATTTTACAATGAAGAATTGGAAAATCGCCGTTGCTTCAATTTTCCTCCCTTTTTTCGCTTAATTAAATTCGTTTTTATGGGTAAAGATGCCGAATTAACTCGTAGAGAAGCGGAAAAAACACGTCGCAGTGTTGCTTTAGCTTGTAGAGGAGAAGAGACTATAGTTCATCCGACTATTCCTTGCGGTCATATTAAAATCAAAGATTTATTCCGTTATCAATTTCTGATTAAAACCCGTAACATTATGACCACAAACCGAGCCATTCAAAACGCTATGATAGAGTGCAAGCCTTGCACAAAAATAAAATTTTTTATCGACGTAGATCCCATTACTACATTTGTCTGAGGATTTTTTTTAAAAATTCGTCATACAATTTATGAAGCTTGTCTATTTCATCCTTGGTGTTAAACGCATGCAATGTCACTCTAACTCGACCCTGTTTCGAAAAAACTTGAGGGGAAGCGACTGGGTTTACCAAAAAACCTCGCTCAAAACAAAAATTAACAAAAGCGATAGCAGTATCGATAGTCCCCATATTTAACGACTGAAGAATACCGGGACTTGAAAAAGCGAAAAGATCTAAAAAATGTCTCCGTAATACGAGTAGATAATCACGTTGACGATCCGCTTGTAGCATCAAATCATAAGCACAATCGACAGCCACAAGATTATATAAAGGGAAAGCAGTGGAGAATCTAGAGGGATAAGAAAAATGAATCAAATATTCCTTCAGCTCTGCACCACCCAAAACGGCCGCTCCGAAAGTACCTAAGGCTTTTCCAAAAGTTACTACCACTCCGAAAATCTTGTCGCATAAATTCTGAGTAAAGCCCAAACCATTACCGAAAACACCTATGGCGTGGGCTTCATCCACAATTAATTTGGCATCATATTTTTGTGACAGCGCAATCAATTCCTCAAGAGGTGCCAAACTGCCGTCTTGTGAATATACCGAACTCACACCTATAAAAATATTCCTTCCATCGGGTCGAAATTTTATGAGTTGTTCTTCCAAATGCCCTAAATCGTTATGACTAAAAAAACCGTGCTTCCCCTTACCGAAAAGAACTCCGGACTTTAGGGAGATATGAACGTCTTCATCAAATAACAAAACATCTTTTTCGGAAACGGATAGAAAACATAGAGATTGATTGGCCATATAACCGCAATGACAAATCAGAGAGGTTGGATATCCATGAATATGAGCGATTTTATCTTCCAGAATATTCAAAAATTCCGCGTTTTTGGAATTGATACGAGAACCGGATGCTCCTTGAGTCGGTCCGTATATTCCCGAAAGAACACCATAACGGTCGGTAATCTTATCATATAATTCCTGCGAATTCGCTAATCCTAAAATATCATTCGAACGAAAATCCACCCCTTTGGGATTTCCAGGAAGAGGCGACACGGACCCCCTCAATTTTCCGAGATTAAGAATTTGATTGAACATCACGCAATAAACATCGGTTAAGATAAAAACAAAAGACGATTAAACAAGAAACAAGTCTCTAAGACACATGATCGTAGCTAAATGGGGAAAAAAAATCGAGAGAATAAACAGACAAGCATCAGTTCGAATCCATGCTCTCGGCTATCTTAGCTAATTCCTTATAATCGATTTTTCCTATCCCCAATACAGGAAGTCGACTCAATTGTTTAATGTAAGAAATTTTGATGAGATTACTTGTTTCTGCGTTCTTAAAAGCCGTAGCCACTTCATCGGGACTAATCTGAAAAGTAGTAAATAAATAAAGCTTGGCTTTTTCTCCCGGATATTCCAAGCCGTGAACCGCTAAACCCAAATTCTCTCCGGTAGACATTTTGTCCTTAAACGCATCGATAAGAATCTCTTCCACGGCAGCTAAGCTAATCATTTCACCTCCTATCTTAACGAATCGCTTTTGTCTGCCTTTAATAATTAAAGAACCGGTAGGGTCAAGAATTCCCAAATCTCCGGTTTTATACCACCGGTTACCTTCAAAGTCTATGAATGAACTGTCATCTAAAGTACCGTCGCAGTTCAGATAACCCTTAAATAAAGAAGTTCCTTTTATTATAATAAGTCCCATACACCCTTGAGACAATCGCTCAAAAGTTTCAGGACAAACGATCGCCAGACTCATATCTTTTATTTGAAGGCCCACTCCTCTTAGATTAGAACCTCTAGGAACAATCGTAATTACGGGAGAACATTCGGTTACGCCGTATCCTTGAATAATGTCCGTTTTAGGATTGATCGATTTCACCATCTCATAATGTGCCGCAGCAGCCGGTTCTCCCCCCAAGACAATTAATTCCACCAAATGAAGTTGCTCAGGATCCTTTAAACCATGAAGCAAATACATAAGAAAAGTTGGCGTCAAACAAATAATAGTCACTCCGTATTTTTCGATCGCACGAGCCAATGTTTTACCGTTAAGCGGATTCGGTTCGAAAACAATACGAATTCCAGCCAAAAGAGGTAACAAACAAGTGATATTGAAGCCTAAGGCATGAAAAGGAGGAAGTGCAGATAAAAAAATAGCTAGGTCTTCCTGAACCTTTAGATAATCCCCACTCGATCTTTGATTCGACAATAGATTATTATGAGTCAAGGGTACGCATTTAGGACTACCCTCCGTTCCGCTCGTAAACAATAAAACGGCTATATCAGTTTTACTAAACTCAATCTTGAATATTTTTTTTATGACATCGAAAGAACGAAAAGAAAGAAATCCGGCACGTAATTTTTGAAAAATAGATAGGGAAGACTTGATGTCTTCCAAATAAACCATGTTAAAGGGACTACTGGGAGGAAAGCCTTTTTCTTGTAATTTCGAAAGAAAAATCTTTGAGGTAATAATTTTATCGAAATCAACTTCGTCCTTAATAAAGGCCAATTCACGTTTCCCCATTGTCCAATTGACCATAACCGGTAATTTACCGGCTAACATCACAGCAAAGTAACAAATAACGGCTGCTGCCGAAGCAGGTAACATAATTCCGATCTTTGTATCAGGAAGTTTACGTAAAAACAAAGCAATCGCTAAAACGGTTCGTTTTAAATCCGAATAAGACAACCGTCCTATGGTACTGTCTATACAAGCATCACTACTTTTAAACGAATCGCAGATGAAAAAAAAATTTTCCAAAAGAGAATCGAATTCAAGACGAGACGAATTGAAAGAAAATTGTTCTTTGCGATTCTTACTTCTCCAAGAAAAGTTGTCTTTCTTCATACATGAATCTCACTTATAAGGAACAAGGTTCAAAGGTTCTGCTTCTCCATCTTTATTGAGCCACGATGCCAAAAAAATATTCAAGGATTTTTTATCTTGAAAATCGGACAATAAAACGCGAGGAACACTGAAAACTTCGATAATCACTTCCCTTTTCGGAACGAAAAATATAAAATTTCTGAATATGACTTTCAATGCCTGCCAGGCTCCTTTCTTCAAATCCAAAGTAGCATTCGTTAGAGCTCTGGAAAAAAAACTTCCCCATAAGCCCCTTGTACGGAGCAAAACAACATTAGCTTTAGGAGCAGATTCGAGTAATAAAAATGCTGCCGATTGCTCAAGAAACTCTTCTTTACCGTCGTGACTAAGTTTTCCCGACGGATAAATTAAAATGTTATCTTTTGAATGTAAAGCGTCAACCACCGATTTTTGATACCTTCGAATTTGTTCGAGTTTTTTTTCGGATTGACCGCCAGGTAGTACGACGGGAACGGGAAAGGCACGAGTCAGCTTGAGAAAGAAGCTGACTACGGGAATTGAAAATAGATATTTCGAAGCCAAAGCCCTAGGCTGAAATCTTTTCCATAAAAGCGAGACGAGAATCACGGGATCGACTTCCGAGACATGATTGGCAAGGAAAATGGTGCCTTGCCTCGGATTTTCCAATGCAAAATCCGGATCGTTAAAAATAATACGATACCGCAAGTTCAGAAGAAATCTGACGCAATAATAACCAAAAAAACCAATAACCCGAAGCATAGAAAAATTAACAACAATTCATCATTTTATAGAATCAGATTCTCCGGTAAAATCACAGGAAAAACGACGGAGAAGACCTTATTTCTCCTTTATGACATCGGTAACTATGACTCAACTATTCAAAAACAATCAAGAAATAGCTGAGAACGTCATGTATTTCATCATGTCTCTTTTGCCTGTTTATCAGAAGAAGCTTCGAGAAAATACGATTGAAATCCGGAAAAAAAAAGACGGCTCTTATGTAACATCCGTCGATTATGCCATACAATTCCTTATAAAGTCTTATCTAAGACAACGAGGAGATTTTCGTCCTGTCATAGGTGAAGAAAACCTCTTGGAACTTGAAAAACATTGCGATTCTCTAATAGAAGAGATACGTGAAATAATTTTCGATTTAGATAAAAACACATTCCTGAGAATTATGGAACCGGATCCCATTATCGATAAATACGATGCATTTTGGACTATAGATCCTATAGACGGAACCTTCGGTTTCTTAAAACACAAAAGTTTTTCGGTAGCCTTAGCGCTGATTGAAAACGGTTATCCTACAGTCGGAGTCTTAGGCTGTCCGAGTTTCAAGCAAGACGAAAAATATATCATATACTCAGCCTCCGCTCAAACACAATCTCTTATGTATACACTACGACAAGACGGAACTTGCCATAAAAAAACGTTATCTACCGAAGCCGGTTCCGATGAGTTTTTTTATTATTGCGAACCACCGATGGCCTCCCTTAATCAAAGACATTCAGAAACCAGAAGATTACTCAGCAAAATACATGAAAATTTAATTCCTTTACGCTTAGATGGACAATCAAAATATGCTCTTGTCGCGGAAAACATGGCTTCGGTTTTCATAAGACTCCCCGCAGTCAGCTCTCCATGCAAAATCTGGGATCACGCTGCCGGATCATTAATTCTCGAAAGATCAGGAGGAATCATTACGGATTCAGAAGGTCAAAAACTCAATTTCCAAAAACCGCCGAATTTACTAAACAAACCGATTATTCTAGGTAGTCTGAATTCCGAATTACACGAAAAAATTCTTAATTTGCTGCAGAACTAGCGTGAGACCTTAAGAAACTTTCTTCTGCCATTTGATTGGCAATCTTAACCGGAGGCAATTGTCTTTCTTCCGAACTTTGAAGTATCAAATCCAATTTATCGCTGATACACCACGTTTTCTCACGAACGACTTGAGAATTGTAACCTGACGAATTCAATTCCTGAGCAACGTTAATCAATCCTCCCGAGTTAACCAAATAATCGGGGGCGTATACAATACCCGCTTCAAATAAACGATCCCCGACGATCTCTGAATCTAACTGATTATTGGCAGCGCCGACGATGGACTTACAGGAAAGATATTTCACATTATCCGTATGAAAAACACCTCCCCGTGCACAAGGAGCCAAGATATCGCAATCAACATACAAAATATCGTCAACATCAACCGCTTTGGCACCGAAATATTTAACTGCATCAGCAACTTTCTTTTCGGAAATATCGGATACGATCAGGTTGGCTCCCGACCAAAAAAGTCTTTCGGCCAATCGCATACCGACCGCTCCAAGCCCTTGAATAGCTACAGTTTTCTCTTTGAGACAATTGCTCCCCCAAAGTTTACCTGCCACGGTTCTCATTCCCAAATAGACCCCGTAAGAGGTAAAACGAGCAGGATCACCGCTGATTTTTTCTAACCCGACTACATAATCAGTAAAAGAACGAATGATTTCAACAGAAGAACAATCGACACCCATGTCTTCGGCACAGATATAACGCCCCTTCAAAAAATCGACACCCTTAGCAAAATCTTTCAATAACTCGTTCGTCAATATTTGATTTTCTTCCAGAATGATTACGCTCTTACCACCCCCTGTTTCCATGCCGGAGATGGCGGCCTTATAAGTCATACCTTTTGACAGTTTTAGGACATCATCCAAAGCTTCCTGAAAAGATTGATAGTTCAGAGCTCGAATTCCTCCAAGAGAAGGCCCTAAATTCGTATTGTGTATCGAAATAATCGCATTCAACCCCGAATTCGGACAACGTAAAGACACGACTCTCTCGTAACCTTCGACATTTATTTCTTCAAAAGAGATTCTTATACTCATAAGATGTAGCGTATCCATTTTCCAGAAAGATAATTTTCCTAGAAAAAGACAATAAAGTCAAATAAACTCTAGCTATCTTTGAATGGATAATTCTCTTGTAATCTTCGATCGGTTTACTATAAAATCACCGCTACTCAATGAATTTGTTGTATATTTTTTTTAAAAAACCAAAAACGCAGACATATTTCGGTACATCATGAAGCATACATCCGTTGGCCATCCTTGGCATAGTCCATCAATCACCGATAACAATTTCGCTACTGTTTCTTGTTATGTAGAAATCACTCCAACAGATTCGGTTAAATTCGAGTTAGATAAAAAAACCGGACTGCTTAAAGTAGATCGTCCCCAAAAATTTTCCAATCGATGTCCTTGTCTGTACGGCTTTGTCCCTCAAACTTACTGCGGAGATATGATCGGAGCTTTTTGTTCGGAAAAATCCAACCGTTCAGGAATCAAAGGCGATGACGATCCTCTGGACATTTGCGTTCTCACAGAAAAGGAATTGATTCACGGAAATATCTTACTTCAAGCGAAACCTATCGGCGGCTTTCGCATTATCGACTCCGGAGAAGCCGACGATAAAATCATTGCTGTTTTAGAAGGTGATCTGGTTTACGGCGGTATCAATGATATTACGGAGTGTCCGAAAGCCATTTTAGACATGATCAAACACTATTTTCTGACCTATAAGTCAACTCCGGATTACATCATTAACGGCGGTCAAGCAAAGATAGAAATTGCCGGACTGTATTCTCAAAATGAAGCGAAAGAAGTAATTCAATTATCATATCTCGATTATAAAACGAAATTCAGCTTGGATTCTTAGTCGGATTTCGGCTTTTTTAAAAATGCTTCTGCATCTTTAATAACCTGTCGTATCGATTCGAAATTAAAGAGTTTTATCGCCTCCGCGTAAGACACCCATCGTCCCTCTGCTATTTCCGATATATCTGGGACATAGTCGCCTTCAACCTCCGATAGAAAGTAGTTAACTGTCTTGTTGCACAACCTTCCCTTATAAAGAAAAGAATAACTTTCTTGAAGCTGGGCTTGCCCCAAGAGACGAACCGTAATAAATCCCGTTTCTTCAAAAAGTTCTCTCTTAGCGGTTTCTAAAGGTAACTCTCCGGTTTCAGGATGTCCTTTAGGAAACCCCCAATGATTCCCATACGTATGCCTAACAATAAAATACTTCATTAAAGAGTTCGTCAACTTCACTGGAATGATACCGTAGGAACAATCTTGAAACGATTCCATTACGGCTTATACTTAGAGAATAAAACGATAGAGTTATGACCGCCGAAACCAAAAGAATTCGACATAGCGACATCTATAACGAAATCCTGAGCTTGATCCCGGACTAAATCAATACCTTCAACTTCGGCAATAGGATTATCCACGTTAATCGTCGGATGTATCTTATCCTTAACAATGGCTTGCAGTGTAGCAATAGCTTCTATCCCACCGGCAGCTCCTAAACAATGTCCTATTAAGGATTTCGTTGAATTCATCTTAACTTTAGTCATATGATCCCCAAAAACCTTCCTTAAAGCCACAACCTCGGCAATATCCCCTAAAGGAGTAGAAGTACCGTGTGCATTAATATAATTGACTCTTTCAAGGGGAATGTCGGCGGCTTTCAAAACTCCTCGAACACAAGCCGCAATCCCTTCACCATCATCTCTGGGTGACGTCATATGAAACGCATCGCAATTGACGTGTGCTCCCAAAATTTCCGCTATTATAGGGGCTCCTCTGGCTAAAGCATGATCCAAGGTCTCCAAAACCAAAACGCCTGCTCCCTCTCCCAGAACAAAACCGTCTCTATCTCTATCCCAAGGCCGTGAAGCTTTGGTCGGTTCATCATTTCTTTCGGATAAAGCTTTATTGGCTATAAAACCTTGAAGACCGACAACATTAACGGCAGCTTCAGCTCCTCCGCAGAACATAAGATCGGTATAACCGTTAGCCAAATAGTTATAAGCAGCTTCAATACAATAATTACTTGTAGCGCAAGCTGTAGAAATGGAATAATTCGGCCCCATGAAATCGAAATCCATTGCAATCATAGCTCCAGCCATGTTCGAGATAATAAAGGGAATGAAAAACGGAGAAAGTTTCTTTTTCTCAAGCAACAAACGCTTCAAACCTTCTTCCAACGTCAATAAGCCTCCCATACCGGCACCTATAATGACCCCACAGCGATGCTTATTCTTACTCTCTCTATTCTCTTCCCATCCCGCCATGTGAGCAGCTTTTTTCGCTGCAACAATAGCATATTTAATGAATGGATCGACTCTTCTAGCCTGTTTTCTGTCGAGATACGGCTCGGACTCAAAATCGTCTATCCAACCTGCAAACCGAGTAGGAGCATCCTCGCAAGGAAAGTGGGTGATGGGTCTTATGGCACTCTTACCGCTCAATAACATCTCGTAAAAAGCATCCACTTCATTTCCCAAAGCGGAAACCAATCCCATACCAGTAACTACTACTCGCTTTTTGCTCATACCAAACCTAAATTATAAAACTACAAAGAATTATAAGAGTTCCATTTAACCACTAAACCGTCTTTCCATAACTCTTCCACACGATATTTATCCCGCACGGAAGGAATAAATACATGAATTATAACGAATCCATAATCGATAACCACCCATTCACCGATAGACATGCCTTCAACGCAAAGAGGAATCAATTGTTCTTGTTTCAAATTTTGAATAATCGATTCCGTAATAGCTTTAACATGGACACCGACATTGCCTTCGGTAAAAATAAAGAAATCCGTCATTCGACAAATGGACCTAACGTCGAGAACGACCGTATTAAAGCCCTTTTTATTTTCGATCGCCGAGCCTATCGTTTTAAGACAACCGAGTAAGTTCGTTTCCATAAGCTTCGAGAATAAAGGATTATAAAGGATACTGTCGACACATTTTTTTATCCCCTAAATGGTAACCCATCCCTTACAAAGGGAAAACTTTTTGAATTTACGATCCGCTTTGACCGCAATAGATTTCGTTCCTGCGAACAAAAACGGTAAATCCGAGACACTATTCGAAAAACATAAAGATTTCGTTACATTAAAATAACGCATATACCTTCTTAACTCTCGAGCTTTTCCGTGCCCATCTAAAAATAAACCCGGCTCTCGATAAATTCCTTCCGAGTTACACGCATAAACGGAAGCGGAAAATTCCGAAACTTTAAATAACCGAGCAAATCTACTCACAAGAAAGTCCGGTGAAGACGACAATATAACTACAGGAAAACCTTCGGAAAGAGCATGATTTAAATAATTCAAACTCGGTTGATAAAAATTCGGCTTAAGATTATCTATCCACTGATCCACTAACTCCAAAAGCTTTTCAAAAGACATTCCTTTCAAACAAGTTTCAAAAAAACAAGAATATATTCGTCTCATGTCTCCGGAAAAAAAACGATAAGAACAGTAAGCCGTCAAACATGCAAAAAGAGATCTTAATCCGAATCTTCTTCTCAAAAAATGATATTTATAAAATCCAATACTGGAGTTAAAATTCAGCAAAGTGTCATCCAGATCGAAAGCATAAATCCAAGATTCTTTACGGTTCATACTTGAATAACTATTTTCTCAGATCTGAAATGTGCTTCTCTAAATCTGAAATACTTTGGTTAAGAGCGTTTAATTTCTCTTTTTCTTCATAGATCAATTGATCGTAATACATAGCTTTTTCAAAATTGCAACCAGAACTACCGGACAACTTTTTATACTTTTCAAGCTGTTCTTTCAATTCTTTCCGTCTATCCTTCTTTAATACCAAAGCTTCTTTTAATTTAGCAAAAGCAACCTCATCTTCGGAGGACAACGATAACAAAATCTTTTCTTCGTTTTCCGATACATTATTTTTCAAATTGTTTAATAATTTTTCTCTGGCCCCTCGTTCCGACTTCGAGAAACAATCGATTTTCACCAATCGAACCGTCAATGCCTCAAGCACCGATTTAATTTCAGAACAATCAACTCCTCCCGACAACATCATCTGTACTTTTTGTACTTCCGCGTCGAATTCGCATTGTTTTTCGGCTCGCAGAGCTTCTTTTTCCCGATCTTTTTCTTGTCTAAGCTTTTCTTCCGAAAGTTCAGCCTCTTCAATCAAGGAATAACAATTCCTCAATTTTTCTCTCAGAGAAACAACATCCGAATGCACAAGGTCCAGTTTTCGCATCCATTTCGAAACATTCCCTAATTCGGTCCTACAATCATTTAAGGAAAGTGCACTCGAAAGAAAATTCTCTCGAATTATACCTAATCTCTCTTCTACTAAACGAGTATTCTCACCCGAAGCCTGTCTTTCACCGATACGCTCTTGTTTGATTTCTTTCTCAAACTCACGCAGTTTATCCCAACATTGACTCAACGACCCTCTTACTTCCGAAAAACACGATGTATTTAAAGTTAATTCTTTAGCTAAATTTTGTAACAATCGAATTTCATTTTTTAAAACGAAAAGATTTTTCTTAATCTTATCTCTTGAAAATCCGGTATTAAAATGATCTTCTGCAAAACGAATGATATCACTCTTAAAGGATTCACTGACGGCGGTAATTAAATCCCGTCGTTTCGGGAAAATGAGATCTCCTACAACGGATAATCGTTGAAAGAATCTATTCCTCAGCTTGATCCTCATATCGGTTTTGATTAATTCCTTTCTCAAATTAACCAACCGTGATACGAAAATATTCAACCAAGATAGATCGACATAAATGTCGGAATAATAGAGCCTTTCTTTGTCCTTCAAAGAAGAGATCTCATTAACGATAGCAAGAACGAATTTATCTCTAGAATCACAGAAGTCGTTATGAGAATTAAAAAACTCACCCACATCCTTCTCTAAATGAGCAACGGCAATCTCAATCTGCTCGCAAACGAATGCCGTTTCTTCATCCATAAAAGCTTTTAATTTTCTAGCCTCGGTATTCAAATCAATATAAGTTTTCCAAAAACAATTACGTGCAAGCCCGGATAGATCTTTAAATAAAGGCAGACAATATTTTTTAAGTCCCCAGAAAACACGAATATCAATTCTCAAGTCGTTACTCAAAACTTGTTGCATGAATTTTAAACACTCACGCACCCTATCTTCGATATCGGTTAAAGAATTCAGACATTGCAACATACTCTCAATTGAAGAGTTTTCCATATTATCTACGTTCAATTGAGGGACTACTTCTTTCATACTGGAAACAACTCTGAAATCGGGTAAAAAAGGCAAACTAAGTTGACAAAAAAAAACGAAAATCACAATTGTAAGGCTCTCTGGAGTTTTCCGTCAAACAGTTTGAATGTCTTTGGTCTTGTTAAAATGCAATCGGTTTATTGATTTCGATTTTATCGTCGTTTTCTACAAGAGGTTTTATGAGTAGAATTTCTTTTTTCGAAGCATTGAATTTATTCAAGTACGCATCTTTGGAAGATTTAAGAGTGTTAGCCGCAAGAACCCGCGAATTTTTGAATCCCGGTAACCGGGTTTTTTTTATCGTCGACGCCAATCCGAATTACACTAATATCTGTACCGTTCACTGTAGATTTTGTGCTTTTCACAGAAACGTGACTCATCCGGAAGCCTATCTTCTGACTATCGACGAATTGAGAGAAAAATTAATCACTTACCGCGATGCAGGGGTCAGAACCGTTTTATTACAAGGGGGAATACATCCTAAAGTATCCTTCGATTATTTAAAATCCATTTTAGAAATGACCGTTAATGAATTTCCCGAATTGCACCCCCACTATTTTTCGGCAATTGAAATTTCTTCGGCAGCGACCGTTTCAGGAATTTCCGTCAAGCAAGCGCTCTCAATACTCAAAGATTGCGGACAAACGACGATCCCGGGAGGAGGAGCTGAAATCTTATCAGAAAAAGTAAGGTTAAAGATTTCGCCCAAAAAAATGAAGCTTAACGGATGGATTGATTTTCATAAGCAAGCACATAAATTAGGCTTTCTGACAACCGCTACCATGATGTTCGGACATTTAGAAACTGCGGAAGACGTGATTATACATCTGGACACTCTCAGACAATCACAAGATGAAACTTCCGGATTTTCCGCATTCATACCTTGGAGTTATAAATCTCCGAATACACCCATGAAAAAATTAGTTTCCCAAAAATCTTCCGCCGATTTTTATTATCGGATCCTAGCGATATCTCGAATCTATCTCGATAATTTTCCTCACATAGCAGCCTCTTGGTTCGGTGAGGGGAAAGAAGTAGGCAAACGAGGATTGCATTACGGAGCCGATGATTTTGGCGGCACTATTCTTAACGAAAGTGTCCATAAATCAGCCGAATGGGATCTCACCGCTTCCAAAGAAGAAATCATACAAATGATCGAAACGGAAGGATTCGTTCCTATCGAAAGAAATTCTTTTTATCGACCCGTTTTGACAACATCGGCACTTCAAGAACAAAGATGATAATCCATGGCTATAAAATCAGCTATAGCCGCAATGTCCATTAAAGACCCGTCCAAGGGTCTGAATAACGTATGTTTCTTAAACCAAGTAAGCTGTCTTTTTATGTAAGACCTACTAGCCTTTATGAATTTTTCCATAGCCGCTTTATAATCATCATCGGTACCTTCGGTCGACAAAAAATCAATCCACTGTCTATATCCTATCGCCTTCTCTGCAGAAACGTTAGTTTTAATCCCCATGGAAAGTAAGTTTTTTACTTCATCTAACAAACCCTCTTGCATCATACGCCGACATCGTACTTCGATTCGTCTATATAATTCCTCTTTCGGCAACGTTAAACACCATGCTCTATAGTTATATTCCGCATCGTTTTCAAGAGACAAATGTCTTCGGTGATCACTCACTTTCATTTTGGTAAGCGTAATGATTTCAAAAGCCCTTATAATCTTATGACGATCATTAACCGTAATAGTATTTGCGTAATCAGGATCGATTTCTTTCAAGCGCCGATACATCTCCTGACATCCGTTTTGAAACAATTCTTGTTCCAACTCCTTACGTAACATGTAATTCGCCGGAGGACCTGTAGGAGGGCCGGAAATAAATATGTGAAAATAAAAACCGGAGCCTCCAACCACTATAGGAACTCTTCCTCGATTCAAAATCGCTCGACAAGCCTGTCTGGCTTCATAGTAAAAATCGACAACATTGAATGGGTCCGCTACATGTCTTACGTCAATCAAATGATGAGGAATACGCTGACGCTCATTCAAAGAGACTTTAGCGGTTCCTATATTCATGCCCTGATACACTTGCATGGCATCCGCAGATATAATTTCACCGTTCAATAGCTCTGCCAATCTTAAAGAAACATCCGTTTTACCGACACCCGTGGGACCTGCAAGAAGGATAACGGTATTTCGAAACAATCGAAGAAAATTCTTATTCAAACTTAATTCCGTCTGCAATAGGCCTTCGGCTGTCTGACTCGAACTTAAAGTATTCACGTTTATATAAATCGACCGTAACATTCTTGTTCGTGTTCGCAAATCGTTAACGCTTTGTCAAAACCGGAAATCCTTAAAACATCGGCTACTTGTCCCGTCGCTTCGCATAAGCAAATCGAGCCACTGAAAGAAGACAACTTGGTATTGAGAGACAATAACAAACGAATCCCAGCGCTACTTAAATAGCTTAGATGTTGCATATTAATAACGAATTTATATATCTCCTTCTCAACTAAAACCTGAAACCGTTCATCCAAATCGAAAACAGACGTCGCATCCAGTCGACCGCTCAACTTACAAACCGCAACGTCTTCGTATACTTCAATCGTCGTGTCCATCGATCAACTCCTTTAAAAGATCGCAAATATTCCGAGTCATTATTTATGATCCGAATAAAACTTACAACCACACACATGCACGCAAAATTATTTGATCGCATTCTAGCCAAGGGCCCTCAATACGGGATTTTAAAAAGTTTTTTATATATAATTTCAAGTTGCGCATTATCGACAATCGTATTTGTCTTCATCTTTTCCGATTTATTTTTTCTCAAAAAAGGACCTTTAGTTAAAAATTTGTTCCTTATATATCAAAGTCCTGCCGAAGAAATCTCTCCGAGCTTTTTTTTTCATTTATTGAATCTCCGTTCGAGCGATCCTCAACATATTCGTATGTTCAACACCCACGATGCTAATGAAAAACTATTATCCACGGGTTTGTTTTCTTACGTAAAAACAAAGAAAAATTTCGATACCGGAGCCGTCATTATTGAATACTCCCTAAAAACTCCTTTGGCAATCCTAGGTAATAGAACATTTCGATTTATAGATTCCTCCGGAGAGGTTTTCCCGGCACTGCCTCAATTTTCATCCAAAAGACTGCCTAAGATTTTTTTTCCGGAAACCGAAAACTCTTTCCCTAAAATCGAATCACAACTCTTACGTATGGCAAAAGAATTAATCAAGGATTTCGGACATGAGGAACTCGTGACCGTCGATTTAACAACTGCTCACGAATATCCCTACGAAATCGTGCTTACTTTGAAAAACAATCAAGTCGTTAGATTAACGACAACGGATATGCAAAGTAAAATCAAGGCCTATCGCACTCTTCATAAATATTTGGAAAAATCATTGCCGACCGATATTCCCTTGGTTTACGATCTACGATTTTCAAAATCATCGCTCATCTCACGTAATCAGCCGAAAGATCCATAGAAAGATATTGACAATCGATCTTTCAAGTCGTCTCTTCTAGGTGAACTACGTTGACTTTTTAAGTAGTCTAGGTATAATCCCATGCATAAAAAACATCGGTATTTAGAGACCCAGCAGTTATAGTGGGTTGTACTAACTTTCCGAATCAATCTAGGTGTTTTTATGGAAGAATTTGTAGCTTATATAGTAAAAAATTTAGTATCGAATCCCAATGCAGTCGAAATTCGATCTTTGACAGAAGATGAGACCATAAAATTGGAAATTCGAGTCGCTCCCGATGATGTAGGTAAAGTAATCGGTAGAAGAGGCAATACGATTCATGCATTGAGAACGATTGTACGTCGTATTTCTTCTCGAGTTAAGAAAAAGGTCGAAATCGATCTCATTCAACCTGAAAATGCACACTTAGAAGAAGAAAACGATCCGACCGAAGGATCTTGCCTTCAAAAGTATGCTCGAGAAGATTTTGAAGAAGAGGAAGAAATTGCAGCATCGAAATTGGAAGGTTGCTGTCAAGAGCACTCTCATTGAGTACCGAATTTTCGGTAGCTCTTAAAGCGATTGAATTCTTTGAGCCCAATCGCTTTTTTTAACTCGCGTCTGTCGAAGAGTGTTTGTTCAAAAGGCGATTTTTATAAAGCCCTCCTATCACCAATGACTCGCATACTTTCTTAATATCAAAGCCGACTGATCTTAGAGCTTGGGGGAAAGCGCTGTGTTTTGTCATACCCGGAATCGTGTTAACTTCAGACAACCACCAATCGTTGGTCCGTTGATCGAAAAAGAAATCAATTCGACATCCACCGAAGCAATTTATGGCATTATAACATTTTTCTGCCAATACACTCCCCTTATCCAGTACTTCTTGAGGAATATTTAACTCGAACACGGCTTTTACTTCCTGACAGTCTCCGAATCCGTATTTATTGTTGTAACCAATAAAATTTCCTCCTCCAGCTCTTTCTGAAGGGCCCGCTTTAACCAAAAAACCGCTTTTAAAATCACCTAAGAACGAAAATTCCATTTCTTTACAACCAAGCCGGCTTTCTTCAATAAATACGTGAAAATCGTATTCAAAAGCTTTGAGAAGCATTTTTTCCAATTCCCGGATATCGTTTATAAGGAAAATACCGATGCTTGATCCTAAATGAACCGTCTTTAAAACAACGGGAAAAGTAAAAGAATCTGTAATCTCTGTTAAAATCTTATCGGGATCAAATAGCCATTGGGTATACGTAAAATCATAATAAGGAACAACAGGAATACCTACTCCCGATGCTAATCTTTTCGTTAACAACTTATCCATCGACACAGCTGCCGAACGACAATCAGGCCCTGTATAAGGTTTGTTGATGAACTCAAAAAATCCCTGTAACTTACCGTCTTCCGAATAAGGACCGTGTAAAATAGGAACCATACAATCGCAATTATTAATAGCAGACATTATCGCCGGCGATCCGAAAGATTCTCCCCTTCCGATCGGAACGGTCTCATAAGAAACATCCTTTAAAAAGTCTTCGGCATTCAAAAGCCATCTTCCCTGCTTATCAATACCGAAACAAGCAATCTCATAACAATCATTATTCTCTAACCCATTGTATACGTTTCTTGCGGACATTAAAGAAACCGTATGCTCACAAGATCGCCCTCCAAAAATAAGACCGAGTTTTAATTTCTTAGGTTGAAAGACAACCAATTCATTGTGAACGGCATTAACATCGCCTGCACCTAAAGTAATACAGACATCGTGTTGCATCAAGACGGTTTTCAAAAATTCATCCAATCGTTCACGAGTTACATAATGTACTTCTTCCAAAAAAACCCGAGACAATCGTTCGGCTAATATTTGACCGGAAACCCCTTGTATTTCTTCCTCTCCTGCTGCATATATATCCGTCACAACAACAACATCAGCATGAGAAAATACTGCGAGATAATCATCCATGACCTCTTTCACTCGACTATACCGATGAGGTTGACAAACCGCTACTATTCTACGATTACCGACTGCCGTTCTTAATGCTTTCAAAGATGCAAGAATTTCTCTAGGATGATGTGCATAATCGTCAATCAATACTAAAGAAGAATCTTCTCTTCTTCGTTCAAAACGTCGTTTAACCGTTCCGAAACCCGATAAAGCTCGTCTGATGGATTCTTCTTGAACGCCTAAATGTAAAGATAATCCAAAAACTGCAGCGGCATTTAAAATATTATGCCTCCCTGACATAAACAGCTCAACATCACGATAAATCTTCCCTTCAAAGATAAAATCAAAACAAGATTTCCATCCGTTTTGTTTCCAATCAAGAATACGCAAATTACAATCTTTGGAAAAACCGAATGACACACCGGCATTAATGTCTATCGAAGCCAAACCGGAATCATCACCGCAATAAAATAACAAAGACGGATCTTGTACCTTAAGCATAAACTCTTGAAAAACAGTTTTTAAAGACTCGATATTCGCATAATTGGAGATATGCTCAGAACAATCCAAATTAGTTATGATGGCAGCATCCGGATGATAATTCCTAATTGAACCGTCACTTTCATCGGCTTCCGCAATAAAAATACGACCGGAACCTTTCTTTCCGTTCAATTCTTCATAAAGACCACCCAAAACAAAAGAAGGATCTTTTCCGGCCTTTTTAAAAACGGAGATCAACATCGCGGTCGTTGTCGTTTTTCCATGACTACCTGAAACTAACACTCGGATATTATGTTTCATTAACTTCATTAGCAACTCGGAACGATGCAAAAGCGTATATTTTTTTTCTATTGCCGTTCGATATTCTTCGTTAACCAAGGGTATCGCAGAACCATAAACGACAACGCTATTTTCGGGAATATTATCTCCATCATGTTTTCCGTAACATTTCGCTCCTTTATCAATCAAATGAGAGAAGCTTTCAACCAAATCGCTACCGGAAACCGAGCACTCTTGATCCAAAAGAATATGAGCCAGAGCGCTCATTCCGATACCGCTTATTCCTATAAAATGATAGTTCGTCATTTAAATCCGTAGCCCATGATCGAAAAAGATAATAAGAATTAATAAATAGCTCATCATTATCAATAAAGGTAAGGAAAAAACGCAATCACAAACACTTCTCAATAAGAAAAAGTAAAAAATGTTTTAAATCAGGATTTCGTTTGAAAAAGCAAGCGATCTATAAATTCAGTAAAAGGTTCGATTTTTAAAGATTCTCGATAACGACGTAAACACAGTTTCTCGAAATGAAGAGATTTTTTACAAATGACATTCGATAAATATTCAATTAAATCTTCGGCATGCAATAAATGTTGTTCAAAAAACATTCCTCCTTTAATCACGTTCGTAAAAAAATCAGCATTTTTCTTTTGATGGGCATAAGCGCCCGGATAAGGAATCAATACTGCAGGCAATTCGTTTTTGATAAGATCCTGAAGAGTTCCCGAACCCGCTCGACATATTGCGATATCGGCGATACGCATGACCGCATCCATGTCATTTTCAAAAGCCTTTACGACAAAAGGAATGTTCATGCGTGAATACGAAGCACATGCTTCTTGAATAAGATGATCAGAGTGACCAATCAAATGAATCACTTGAAAATGAGAGTTTCTTTTCCGCATTTCGAAAACGACCTTAAACATAAGTCGATTAATCCATTCCGATCCGGATGAACCGCCGAACACCAAAATAGTAAAACGATCTTTTTCCAGATTTTCATAATCATCCGATAATTTTCGTTTGGGAGGCGTAGTCATATTGGAACAGGTATAAACGGCTTGAGCAGGAACTTTAAAATTACGACGACATTCGGGAAAAACAATACCGATACCCTTAGAGAATCGACCCATAATTCGATTCACTTGTCCCGGTACAATATTCTGTTCATGTAAAATTAAAGGTATACGAAACAAGGCACCGATTATCAAAGCCGGAAAACTATGATAACTGCCGAAACCCAAGATAACATCCGGTCGAAATTTTCTAATAAATCGCATGACGGACCAACAACCTGATGATAGAGCCAAACATGTTTTTGCAAGAGACCAAACGTTTTTCGAGTTAAATGTTCCGGAAGAAATTTCTCTGAAAAAATATTTTTCGGAATTGAAAAATCGATTCGATAGCAATCCTTTGCCTAAAAAATAAATATCCCAATCGTTATTTAAAAGCTCATCGGCAGTTTCTTGAGCCGGTTTTATATGTCCGACTGTCCCACCTACTGAAATAATTGCCCTTTTTTTCATAACAATAAACCTTTAACAACAAGAAAACTCCCCAGATATTGGCAACTAAAGAAGATCCTCCTTGGCTGAAAAACGGCAAATTCACTCCTTTGCTGGGCAATAACCCAGAGACTACCGCGAAATTTAAAAAAGCCTGAAAAGATACTAAAAAAGTAATTGCCGTGGCTAAACAAGCGCCTCTTACACTCGAAGCTCTATCGGCAATAGCAAAACCGGAATAGATAAAAAACATATAGAGCAAAATCAAACACAAAACACCTATAAATCCGAACTCTTCAGCATAAATGGCAACGATATAATCGTTTTGAGCTTCCGGTAAATAAGTCAATTTCTGAAGACTAGCTCCAGGCCCCTTACCGAAAATCTTTCCCGAACCTGCAGCAATTTTGGCTTGATAAGGTTGATGGCCTTTGCCCTTGATATCAAGCTCCGGATGCAAGTAAACATGCACTCTTCCTCGAACATAAGGCAAGTTATAAGCCATGGCTCCTCCTAATAAAAACACAAGGGATAAAGGTAATAACCAAAATCTTAGTTTTATTCTATTAACGAAGAATAAAGGCACAAGAGACGAACAAATGACGGCAGCAGTCCCATTGTCCGGCTCTACCGTAATCAAAAAAATCGGAATAAATAAAATCACGAGTAATTTTAAAAAAAAGAAAAAAGAAATCGCATCCGAAGAACGAGACGTTATTTTTTCAATATACATCATCGGTACTAAGTATTTCATGAATTCGGAGGGTTGTATTGTAAACGAACCGACACCAATCCATCTTCGAGCACCGTTACGAGCTATTCCTACATTCGGAATAAAAACGACTCCAAGCAAGACAACGAAAAACCAGAAAAAAAGAGGAGATATCCGCAATACGTCTTCATAACCGATTTTCCATATCAGAAAACCGAAAAACAACCCCATGAAAGCATACGTCAGTTGTTTAAATAACATACGATGAGTCCCGCAACTAAGAGACTTATCGAGAACCTCGGCGGAAGACGTTTCGAAAACCATAACCAATCCAAGAGAAAAGATCCCCAGCAGACAAACTATTAGGAATAACTTCATACGACACTTCTTATCCCAGCTTAATTATGGGCTTATTATTTACCTGACACGAAGTTGATCACCCGGTTTTAAATATCTGGCTTTATACTCATCCAAATCGTTTAACTTCAAAAGATCGTCCAATTTCATTTTGTGTCTTAAGGCAATAGTCCACGGACTGTCTCCTTCTTTCACGACGTAATATTCGTTATCACTTAAGCTCTGCTTAATAATACGATCTCTTAAGCCGGCATCGGATTCGGAAGCAACGGGAACCTTCAATACCTGACCTATTTTTAATTGAGTGGAAGGTAAACGATTCACTTTGACAATTTCGGAAACGGTCGTATGATTTGCTCTGGCAATACGTTCTAAAAAATCACCTTTTTTAACAACAATTTCTATGTAATCCTTTTCGTCGCTGAAAGAAGTTTTGTTCGAAACACCTGAAACATCGTTTTTTTTCTCTAAAACAGTCAGCCTTTCATCTTGTACCGTAACCGATTGCTTATTCTCGTTAGAGGATATCGCAACAGAAGACAATTTTCCACTTGCGACTAAAGGAGAAACCTCAGGTTCTATAAATCGTTTAATCAATGCTTGACTTTCTTCGGAAGAAACCGTAATCGAATCCAAATCAACAATTTGTTCTCGAGACTTTAAATCCTCTTTCGAAGACCGGCTTTTATGTTCGGACCGAACGGCTGTTATTAAAAGAACCAATAACAAACCTACGTTAACAGTAACGGCTACAATAATAGTGTCTCTTCGATTCATATTTCTTCTCCCTTCAATCCAAAAATCAATTTCTTAAACACTTTTCCTCTCTCTTCATAATTCGCGAATTGATCAAAACTGGCACAACCCGGAGAAAATAAAACCGTATCTCCCGGCATCATCAAATTTTTGATAACATCAATAGCGTCGGTAAGAGCCGGCACCTTTATTAAATCACAATATTCCTTTAAAATCGTTTCGATTTCATCAGCAGATTCTCCTATAACCAAAACAGTCCTTACCCTAGACTTCAAATAAGGTCTCAACAAAGAAAAATCTCCGCCTTTATTTTTACCTCCCAAGATTAAAATTTGAGGCGTATTTACAGAAAGAACGGCTTTTTGTACGGAATCGACGGTAGTTGATTTACTGTCGTTGATAAACGTGATGCCATATTTCTGCAAAACGGGTTCCAATCTATGCTCCGGTTTCACAAACGTACAAACAGCTTCCGTTAAAGAAGTTTCGGAAATTCGAGTAATATGCTTGGCCAACTTATAGCCTACCGCATAATTCTCCAAATCATGAGGATATAAAGAATCCGTTAACTTTTCTTCGGCTTCCAATATATCTAAAAATTCCTCTACGCACTCGGCAACGGACACTTCCGAAGCGAGCATAGGGACACCCTTCCCAACGTACAAATCACCGTGAGGAAGAATATAATTCCGTATTTTCGTTTTAGCTTCGATATATCGCTCCATAGAGCCGTGATAATCCAAGTGATTTTTCGACAAATTCAATACGGCAGCCGCAGATAAAAACGGAATGTTTTCCATAAAATGGCTTATTTGAAAAGAACTCATTTCCAAAACGAAACATGAAATGTCCGGATAATCGCAAACATTCAGAAAAGGGGTCCCTATATTACCTGCAGATAAAGTCTTTACTCCACAGATATTCAATAAATGCTCGATAAATAATACCGTTGTCGTTTTCCCGTTCGTACCGGTAACTCCTAAACAATGAGTTAACGGATATTTCAGACGCCTATGCTTAAAAGCCATCTCAAATTCGGTAGTAATCGGTATTTTTTTAAAAATAGCCTGTTGAATCCATAGATGATTGTCTTTTATACCGGGTGAACGAACAATTACCACTACGTCTTCCGGAATGTCTTGATCATCACGGAGAACGTCCAAGCATCCGTCTTTGCATTGTAAAGCCGATAAAACTTCATTGCTCGAGTCGATGCATAACGGTCTTTCACCACGAAAAACCAAATAACGCAGAACAGATTGTCCGGATTTGCCTAGACCTAAAATAGCGATTTTATTTTGCTTCATACATACCTAAAAACCGACTATCAATCCCAAAAAACATAATAACATGCTAAAACCCCAAAAACAAAAAACGACCCTTTTTTCGGACCATCCCAGATATTCAAAATGATGATGCAGAGGCGAACAAAGAAAAATTCGTTTTCTTCTCCATTTACAAGAACAAACCTGTATAATCACAGATAAGGCCTCGGCAACGAATACACCTCCGATAATAGCCAAAAATAATTCCCTCCGCAAAACAACGGCAATGAAACCTAACAAATTTCCTAACATTAATGATCCAGTATCTCCCATGAACAAGCGGGCTGGATAATGATTGAATATCAAAAAACCAAAACATCCACCTAAAACGGCTGCTGAGAAAACCGCAAGTTCGATAGCATTTACGGTTTCAACGCAAGAATATGTTCCTCCGAACTTCATATTACCGATTACCCACGTCGTAAATAAAAAATATCCGATAACCGGAATAGCCGTTCCTATTGCCAACCCATCCAAACCGTCCGTTAAGTTAACGGCATTGGAAGAACCTATCATGACAAACATAATTAATAAAAAGGCACATATCTTACCTAGACTTCCTTGAATATTCAAAGGAGTCTTTCGAAAAGGCACATATAAACCGGAAGAGGCAGGAACGTAATCTCCGTTTACCGATCCTAAATAAGAACTGCTTTCTTGCTGGGAACCGAAAATGGAAAATAACGTAAAAAATGCAACGGAACCAGCAATTACGGCTTGACCCAGAACTTTCTTTTTAGCGGAAAGCCCGTGGGATTTCTTGCGTTTTAATTTCAAAAAATCATCTCTGAATCCCAACAAAGCAGAAGATAAAATAACAAAGATCAACATCCGATTTATAGGATTCGAAAAGTCGCCGCAAAACAGTAGAGTCGTCAAGAATACGACAGCCATAAGAATACCACCCATAGTCGGGGTATCATTCTTATTTTTATGTAAATCCGTGAGAATCTCACAATATTCTTTTTCGACTTTGTCTCCGATCTTAAAACTCTTCAGCAATCTTATAGTTTTTTTTCCGAAAAACGAAATCGTTAAAAAAGCGAACGTAAATGCAGAGAATACACGTATAATGTTTATCGTATGTTCCGAAATGAAAACCGATTGGGAATCGATAATCCAACGAATGAATGATAAAAGCATATTTCCGATGCCCTAAATAAATGCCTACAAATAATTAAGAAAAGTTTCCAAACAGCAAACCCGAGATCCTTTTAAAAATACGACATCTCCGTTTTTGACCATTCCAGATACTCTTTTTAAAGCAGGTTCCGTGAAATCGTGAAATTCCGCTTCGCAATCAAAATCATGACATATGGATTTTACGGGAGACCAAAATTTGCCTATAAAAATTACGACACATGCTTTCGAAAGAGCCAAAGCCCCTACCTTACAATGTCCTTCTTCCGAATACATACCGAGCTCTGCCATATGTCCTAATACCAAAACGACTTTACTTCCGATCTTGGGGATGGGAAGAGCTTCAAGAGCGGCTATCATAGCCTCCGGACTGGCATTATAAGCATCATTGATAATAATCACGCCGTTTTTTTCCGTTTTCTCAAAACGCATTGACGGTAACTTCAGTTTGGGAATGACCGATTCAATTTCTTCTTGGGAAAGACCGACAATCCAAGATAAAGCAATGGCAATCAAAAAATTCATATAAGCAGGCTTATAAGGGAATATAACTTTCAAATTATAATCCATAGAAGGAGTTCCTATAATCACTCCTTGATCGTTAATCCCTCGGTAAAAAAAATCCGCACCGGAATCGGTTAGAGAGAAAGAAAATTTTTCTGCTTTTGAGGGACGTTTTAAAAAGTCATGAAAAAACTCACTATCTCTAGGGAACAATTGAACTTCGGTTTTTTCCGAAGAAAAAATTTGTATCTTTTCCAGGAAAATATCCCTAATGCCACCCGGATAAAACAAAGCATGTTGCTCAGAAACATTCGTCACAACAGCTATCTTCGGAATTCCTATTTCTATTAAAGACCGCATATTACCGGGTTCCGAAGAAGCCATCTCTAAAATTAAAAAATCTTCACTCCCTTGCGACATCAAAATACTCAAAGGAAATGTAATCTGTGAATTAAAACTCTTAGGATTTGAAAAAACATCGTAAGCGGATGAAAACAAAACGGATGTGAAATCCTTAACGGTTGTTTTACCTAAACTTCCGGTAATACCGATCAGACTCGTTCCGTTCTTGTTCAGGAATTTCTTGGCAGCATCTCTCATAGAAGACACCACATCGGGAACGAATATCAATTCCAAACCGAAATCGGGTCCTTTATAATCCGAATCGACTACTGCGGCCACCCCTCCTTTTAAAGCAACTTCTTTTAAAAAATGATGACCATCATGTCTCATTCCCTTAACGGAAAAAAATAAATCTCCTTTTTTAACGGTGCGACTGTCTATCGTAAATCCCGAGATCTCTTTTTGCATACATGAAAAAAATCCGTCACAAAGAAACTCGTTAACCCAATCAACAAGCAATATCGAGGCCATAAAATGTTTTCCCTTTATCCAATTTTAATAAATCCAAACCGAAACACAATAAAACAAAAAAACGTTCTATTTTTTCCACTTTTAAAAATTTGCTCTTTTTAACCAAGGGTGTTACAATCAGCCCTTCATTCATGGACGGATTTCGCTTTTTGAGTTTAGGGTGGCATCGCCAAGCGGTAAGGCCGAGGCCTGCAAAGCCTCTATCCCCGGTTCGATTCCGGGTGCCACCTCATTTTCATTTCTTCGAAATGGTCGTTCTTCCCTAACCATAGGGATTGCTAACTAAAGTAAAAATTAATACACTGTACTTTGCTCAAAAACTAAAATCCACAATGAGGTCGTTATGAATATGCCAAAACATCTTATTTTCGGAAGGGAAGCAGGAGAGAAACTTGCCGCCGGGATTCTTAAACTTGCCGATGCGGTGGCTCCTACTCTAGGACCGAAAGGATGTAATGTTGGTTTACAAACTTGGAATTCTTCTAAGATCACCAACGACGGATTTACCATTGTAAAAGATTTCGTTTTATCCGATCAGTATGAAAATATGGGAGCGGAAATGGCTCGAGAAGTCGCTTCCAAAATTAAAGAGATGAGCGGTGACGGCACTACTACGGGAATCATTTTGCTATCCTCTATCGTTAACGAGGGGCTTAAAAATTTATCTTCAGGAATGCCTGTCAGAAAGATTAATGAAGGCATCCGTTTAGCGGTCGAAGCCATCAACGAAAAGATCATTAATTCATCCACGCAGATTAAAGATAATTCTCAAATCAAAAGTATTGCCATGGCCGCGGCATCCGGAAACGAGTCTATAGCGAGCGTGATAGCCGAGGCCTTCGAAAAAATCGGGCAAACGGGATTCGTATCGGTAGAAGCAGGCTCCACGATGGAAACGACCGTAGAAATCGTAAACGGTTTAGAAATTAAAAAAGGTTATGCGGGAGCTTATTTCATAACAGATACGGAAAAAATGTTAGTTGTCATGAACAGTCCTTACGTTTTGATTACGGATAAGAAGATTTCTTCCGCTCAAGAGATTTTACCGATTCTCCAATCTTTTGCTTCTACCGGAAAAGAGCTGGTCATCTTTTGCGATGATATGGACAATGATGTTCTCTCCACTTTGGTCGTCAATAAGTTGAAAGGCATACTTAAAGTAGCAGTAGTTAAAGCTCCCGGTTTCGGAGATCAAAAGATGGATAATTTGGAAGATATTGCTATTTTTACGGGAAGCAATCTCATTTCCGAAAATACCGGTACATTATTAAAAAATGTTACCTTAGACAGTTTGGGACGTTGCGATCGCATTGAAATCTCTTCGTCAACAACTAAGTTAATCGGATCTCATTGTCTCAAAGACGTTCTGAGCATGCGTTTGAGGCAGTTTGAGGTTGCGATTGAAGAACATCCCGAAAACAAGCAACAATTTTTATTAAGAAAAACTAGATTGGAAGGCAAGGTAGCCGTTATTAAAGTCGGAGCTTCCACAGAAATTGAGCTGCAGCAAAAAAAACAGGTCTTTGAAGATAGCGTGAACGCTACGAGACTTGCTATAGAAAGCGGATTCGTTGTCGGAGGCGGATTGAGTTTATTTAAGGCCGCTCTAGCTTTGCAGGATTTAGTCTCGCAACAAAAAGATCACGCAGTAGCCGTAGGCATTCGCTCCGTAATAAAAGCTTGCGAAGCTCCCTTGCGACGGATTATCCGAAATTCCGGATTGGAAGATTCCGTAATACTTAATAAAATAAATCATGCAGCGGATGAAGATATCGGATTTAACATGAATTCAGGGCATCTTGAAAATCTAAAAGAATCGGGCGTTTTAGATCCCACGTTAGTCATAACGAATATCCTAACCCATGCCTCTTCGATGGCACAGGTAATTTTAATGTCAGAAGTTCTTATTGGGGACGACAAGGATGATGATTAACCAGTTTTTAGAGAAGGATTTATGTCATCTAAGTTATCGAATAGTTTCAGACTTGCGCACCTGTCCGATATTCATTTTAATTATCTGACTTTTAATATTTTCAGCTGTTTCAATAAGCGATTTAAAGGTCTTCTTCGAAGAATTTTTTGTAATCTTCAATTTGAAAACGATTTTTTGTGCGCAAATTTACCGAGCTATCTTAAACAGGAAAATGTAGATTTAGTTTGTATAACAGGCGATCTTACTTTAACGGCCCTACCTAAGGAATTCCTTAAAGCCAGAGCGTTTGTCGACGAGATTGAGAATCTCGATATTACCGTAGATGTGATCCCTGGGAACCACGACGTCTATACTAATTGGGATTTTAACAAAAAAACGTTTTATCGTTATTTCCCGAATGATTCTCTTCAAAATCAAAAGGTATCTTTCAAAAATCTTAATGACTTTTGGTGCTTAATTAGTCTTGACTGTTCTTATAAAAACACCTGGTGCTCAGCGAACGGCATTATCTCACCGGAACAAATTACAACTATTGAAAACTTTTTATTTTCCATTCCGGAAAGAACGAATGTCGTTATCAGCAATCACTATCCATTACTTCCGGCCAAAAAAAGTTATAGAGACTTAATTAACGGAAAACTATTAAGAGATATGCTTAAAAAATTTTCTAACATTAAGCTATACCTACATGGACATGATCATCAAGCATGTCTTTACGAATTTAAGGATGGAAACCCGAATCTTATCGTTAACGGAGGGTCTACATCTTTGAAATCGAACTCTCAATTCAATCTTATCGATCTACTTCCTAATGGGTGTCGTATTACAAATATCCCTATAGCAACCATCGAACAAGATCAAAGATTCGTGCTCAAAGAACCTTCCTACGAAATAGAGTTTTAAAAACCTTTTTCAAGAATTTTATCGGCAACAGCTCCGCAAATATCAATCAATCGTTCCGAATCAACCATTGAAGGAGCGTCAGCCATGGCTACCAGTTTTTCAACCCAAACTTGTCTTTTAAGCTCTTCTTTGTTGCGAACACGCCTCCTCATCTTTTCAAGAAGACTCTTATCCTTAGATCTAGATCCAACACTTATTTTCAACTTTTTAATCATGATATTATGAATAAAAAATCATAGAAAATTTTTCAATATGAAAATCATGAATACACCTGTTTATTTAGCAACCCTTGCCTCATAAGCACCATTTCTCGTATCGACCTTAATGACATCGCCTTCTTCTACAAAAATCGGTACCATCACTTTGGCCCCCGTGTTAGTAACACACGGTTTTAAAACACGACCGGAAGCCGTATCACCTCTTACTCCCGGTGACGTTTCCGTAACGGTCAGCTCCATAAACACGGGAGCTTCTACGATAATGACTTCTCCGTTATAAAAAATAAGCGTGTATAAACACTCTTCAAGCAGCCAATTTTTTATATTTTCCAATTTGTCCCAGAAAACCTGCTCCTGATCAAAAGTTTCGTCACTCATAAAAGTGGCTCCTTCCTGATCCGTATACAGTAATCTCATTTGAACCTCAGCAACATCCGCCATCTCAACGGATTCTCCCGATTTGAACGTTTTTTCAATTACCCTTCCGGAAATCAAACTTTTAATTTTAATCCTATTGAAAGCCTGTCCTTTTCCGGGCTTGACGAACTCATTTTGCAGAATAATATAAGGTTGTCCCTCTAATTCGATTTTTAGACCGACCCTAAAATCACTGGTATTAACCCGAACCATAACTCTTTTCCCCCGAAGCAGAATTTAATTTCGTTAAGCACAAAAAGCTACATACTATAATGGTTTCAAATAAAAGTAATCAATGCGATAATCCAGCTTCGGATGTCGAAACGGTTTAATACCCAAGAAAAAAACAGCATGACCAATTCGTTTTTTGATAATGAATCCTTGAATTTTCACAATGATGCCGAAGATATTAATGAAGAACGGATTGCCAGAGAAACACTCGAACGTTATTCAGGATCGGACGTCACCCAATTCCGTTCCTATCTTCTTTTGACAAATTTTTCACATTATATTCGGGTATTCGCCGAAATGTGTCAGATACCCATTAATGAAGGTTCCATGTTTACAACAGCTCATTCTGTTGAATTGGATATCAGTATCTTGGATTTTAGGCTAGGATCTCCGAGTGCCGCTCTTACGGTAGATCTCTGTTCTTTTTTGCCCACGACTAAAGCAGCTTTGATGTTGGGGATGTGCGGCGGTCTCAGAAAACATTATTCCATCGGAGATTATTTCGTTCCAGTGGCAAGTATCAGAGGCGAAGGCACTTCCAATGCTTATTTCTCGCCAGAAGTTCCGGCTCTGGCTAACTTCGTGGTACAAAAAGTCACTACTGAAGTATTGGATCAAGCACATGCTCGCTACCACATAGGTATTACTCACACAACAAATATCCGCTTTTGGGAATTCAATAAAGCCTTTAGAAAACAGCTTTATGATACAAAAGCACAAGTAGCCGAAATGGAATGTGCAACGTTATTTGCAGCAGGATATAAAAGAAACTTACCCATTGGTGCTTTGCTTTTGATTTCGGATCTTCCTTTTCGAAAAGAAGGGATCAAAACAAAAGAAAGCGGTAACTATGTTCTTAAAAATTACAGTAAGGACCATATCCAAAAAGGCATCGAAATCATAAAAGCCTTAAGTCAAATCGTGATACAAAAATCAAGCGAGACACCAGACAAAAAAGGAGACCTGCCTCACATGGAAATAGGCGAGACGGAAGATCCCCTTTCATCCCTTTAATTACAAAATTCCCTTTAAGAAAGAATTCTTTCTAAAATTCCATGAGTCGTAAATCCAAATTCTTCCGCTAAGTCTGCCGGAGCTCCGGAAACACCGAAACTATCCATGCCGATAGCAAGTCCATCTCTTCCGATATATTTGTACCAGCCTATATCCGAACCCGCTTCAATGGAAATTCTTTTGCCCGAATTACCTCCTACTACGGATTCCTTATAGTCAATAGTCTGTTTTTCAAAAATTTCCCAACAAGGCATTGATACGACGCGCACATCTTTGCCTAATTTAATCAACTCTCTGGCGACTTCCAAAGCTTGAATTACTTCGGATCCCGTAGCAAAAATCGTATAATCCGGAGCATCGGATTTTTCTCTTAAAAGGATGTAAGCACCGCGACCCACTCCTTCTTCATAAGAAACAGCGGTCGATTCCAAAGTCGGTAAGTTTTGTCTCGACAGCACCATAACAGTCGGCCCGTCATAACATAAAGCTGCAACCCATGCCATTTTTATTTCATTGGCATCTGCAGGACGAATGACGTTCACTCCCGGGATTGCTCTCAAACTCATGATTTGCTCGATAGGTTGATGAGTAGGTCCGTCTTCTCCTATGAATATTGAGTCATGAGTAAACTGATAAATCACTTGTAATCCGGAAATAGCAGCTAATCTAACGGCATTTCTGAGATAGTCGGAAAAGACCAAAAAAGTTCCTCCGTAAACAGTGAACAATTTCATATAGGCCAATCCATTCATAATTGTTCCCATACCGAATTCTCTAATTCCGTATTTAATATTATGGCCGGAAAAATCGCTTCGAGAAATAGTCGCACTTCCCTTTAAATACGTACCGTCTGAACTCGATAAATCGGCAGAACCGCCGTACAAGTTAGGGATTCGTTCGAAGATAAAATTCAGAATCTTGTTAGAAAAAGCTCTTCCGGACACCGAAGGAGTCGTTTCCAATTCGGCAATCTGTTCACATAAAATATCAGAGACCGCATCAGCTTGAAAAACTCGTAGCTTATTATGAAGTTCCGGATACTTCTTACTCCAGGCTTTGAGCAAATCATTCCAATCGTTTTCTCTTTTTTTGTCTTCGCCGTTTTTATTTTTAAAAAATTCTTTCACTGATTGAGGAACATAAAAACATTCCTCGGACAACTTCCAATAATCTTTCGTTTCCTTAACCCCCTCTTCGCCCAGAGGTGAACCGTGAGCTTTATTGCTGCCTTCTCTTGAAGAGCCGCGACCTATCACGGTATGAGCTATAATTATTACGGGTTTATTTTGGCATAGTCTCAGTTCGGTAATAATTTTATGAAGAGCGGCTAAATCATAGCCGTCGATTTCATAAACCAACCACCCATAAGATTGAAATCGCATCTTGGTGTCTTCTCTCGAAACTTCGGACAATGGGCCGTCAAGAATGATATCGTTCGAATCATAAATAAGTATTAGATTGTTCAATTCCAAATGGCCTGCAAAACTGCAGACTTCATGACTAACGCCCTCCATCAGACATCCGTCTCCGCAAAGACAAAAAACTTTCGAATCGAAAATATCAAAGCCTTCTTGATTAAACTCGGAAGCCAAAATTTTCAGACCCAAAGACATTCCCACCGCATTCCCCAACCCTTGTCCGAGAGGGCCTGTGGTAGCTTCCACACCAGGTGTTAACCCAAATTCGGGATGACCGGGAGTTTTCGAGTGTAATCGACGAAAATTTTGAATATCTTCGATGCTGAGCTCGAAACCTACCAAATGCAAACAAGAATAAAGTAACATGGACCCATGTCCGGCAGATAAAACAAATCTATCTCTATTCAACCAATGAACATTTTTAGGATTGATTCTTAAAGCCATACCGTACAAATAAGCAGCTATTTCGGCACATCCCAATATCATGCCCGGATGGCCTGAATTAGCTCTTTGAATGGCCTCAATCCCTAGTTGCTTGATAACCCCAGCTATTTTTTCCAACATCTCTAAATCAAGATCTTTCATAAATGTCTTCTTACCCTTATTGGACGACTTCGATTTCTCAAAGACGCATTCTTTAAAACAAAAACCGACAATATAAGTCGTCCGTCCTTTAAATCCAAATACTGACTACAACAAAAAAATTACCCGAAATTCAAAAGCGCTCTCCGCAAAGAGAGCAATAATAAGAATAAACTTGAAAGAAACCTAAAAATTAATAAAAATTCTTCCTTGTGTTGATTCCGATCACTTAATGATTCCGTTAATATGCTTAGCAATGCCGTTAGAACAAAATTTTTGAAATTCTTTAAGGATCGGGGACATACGATAGTTCCTTCATCTCCTGTTTTTCCTCATAATGATCCCTCCATTCTGTTCACAAATGCCGGAATGAATCAATTTAAAGATATTTTTCTCGGTAAAGAACAGATCAATTATAGAAGAGCAGCAACGTCTCAAAAATGTATCCGAGCGGGCGGGAAACATAACGATCTTGATAATGTCGGCCATACCTCTCGCCATTTAACTTTTTTTGAGATGCTGGGGAATTTTTCATTCGGCGATTATTTCAAACAAGAGGCTATTGATTTCGCTTGGTCCGCTTCTCTGGACGTTTTCGGTTTCGATCCGAACAAAATAACGGCAACGGTTTACTGCAAAGATGATGAATCTTTCGATTTATGGAAAAGACATCTTCCTGAAAAAAGAATCATAAGATTAGGAGATAAAGATAATTTTTGGTCGATGGCCGATATAGGACCTTGCGGCCCCTGCTCCGAACTTCTTTATGATAGAGGTCCTGCATTCGGAGCCGCCGCTTCCCCCGAAGAAGATCTCGAAGGAGAAAGATTTCTTGAATACTGGAATCTCGTGTTCATGCAGTATAATCGAAACGAACAAGGAGAAAACGTTCCGCTACCTAAAAAAAGCGTAGACACAGGGGCCGGATTAGAAAGGGTGGTTTCTTTAATCAACGAACGGGCTTCGGTATTTGATTCCGATGTTTTGAGAGATTTGATAGCTCGAATTGAAATGATGTCCGGACAAACCTACACGCAAAGCGATCATGGATTAGACCCTTGTTTTAGAGTTATTGCCGATCACGTCCGTTCTCTATCTTTTGCCGTTGCCGATGGATTAAGACCCGGCAACACTGATAGAAGTTACGTTATAAGAAAAATCCTCAGACGAGCGGTTAATTACGGACGTCGTCTCGGGTTTAAGCAACCTTTCTTGTCCGAGCTCGTTCCCTCCCTAGTCCAATTGATGGGAGGAGCTTATCCCGAATTGGAAAAATCCAAGACCGTTTTGCAAGAAGTTTTTCATATTGAGGAAGAGAACTTTTTTAAAACTTTGAAAAGAGGAGGCTCTATTCTCAATACGGTTTTGGAAAATTCCAAAACATCCGGCCGAGTATCGGGAGCCGATGCCTTTAAGTTAAAAGACACCTATGGCCTACCTTTAGAAGAGATCGTACTCTTGGCTAAGGATAATCGTCTTACCGTCGATATGGAAGAATATGTCGCACTTGAACTCAAAGCCAAGGAAATTTCAAAATCAACTTGTAATAAATCCGATATCATTGCCGGCGACATCTATACCGGATTGACGCATACGAAATTCCTGGGTTATAATCGAACCGATCTCGCTACCGAAATTTCTGCGATTATTTCCGAAAGTACTCTCGTTTCCGAAATGCAAAAAGGACAAACCGGCATTCTGCTTCTCAATGAAACTGCTTTCTACCCGGAAAAAGGAGGTCAGATCGGAGATAAAGGACATATCGTCGGGCCATACGGAATTTTTAAGGTTTGTAACACTTATACTCCTTCGGCAGGAATCATTGCTCACGAAGGAGAGCTTATTCAAGGACGTTTATCGATACGTGATAAAGTACAAGCTTCCGTAGACACGGCTATTCGAAAATTAATCTCGACTAATCACACCGCCTGTCATCTATTGCACAAAATTCTTGAAACTATTCTTGGTGAACATATCAAACAGGCTGGATCTTTAATCGACGATAAAAAGCTACGCTTGGATTTTACGCATCCGAAAGCTCTTTCGAAAGAAGAGCTGTCTACCATAGAAGATGCAGTTAATGAGAAAATCAGAGATAACATTTCCGTAAATATTTATGAAGAAGAGTATCAGAAAGTTATTGAAAAGAAAGATATTAAGCAATTTTTTGGAGATAAATACGGTTCCGTCATTCGAATCGTCGATATTGGATTTTCAAAAGAATTATGCGGAGGAACTCACGCGACGCAAACCGGAGAGATCGGGTTTTTCAAAATAATAAAGGAAAGCGGCATTGCAGCCGGTATCAGAAGAATAGAAGCCGTAACCGGAAAACAAGCCGAGACAACCATTAATTCGAGTCTTGACGCCCTTTATAAAATCGCTTCGGTTTTATCATCACCTGTCGATCAATTAAATGAAAAACTCAAAGATATTATCAATGAAAATAAAGCTTTGAATAACCGTAATGCATGCTTAGAAGAACAATTAATCTCTCTTCACATTAAAAATCTTATTCCGGAAATGAAAATATTAAAGGGATTGAAGAGTTTTTATTTACATCTTCCCGAAGAAAAAAATGCTGCAATTCGCAAATATGCCGAAATCTTACATACGATTGAAAAACACGATATCATATCTCTTATTTCTTCTCATAAAGACGGTCGTTGCATCGTACTTTCAAGCATTTCTCCCAATCTCGTAAATAAAGGATTTCATGCGAATGATCTTCTGCAATACCTCTTGCAAGAACATGACGGTAAATGGGGCGGAAAAACTCATATGGCACAAGGTAGTTGTCGTATCGATCACTCAATAATTCTAGCCGATTTCATGGAAAAATGGATTCTAACCCACTAAAACTCGATTCGTTTTTATTAAGCAATATTCGAATAAAGCTTTCCCAAGACAAAAGCTTGTTAATTGAAAATATAACGGGGGCTTCGAAAGCTTTTTTAGCTTCTTGGATTTTTAAAAATACGGATTCTCATGTTATTTTCATTACCGACGACACCGGTATGGATACGTTATCGGAAGACATTTTTGCTATTTCCGGAATACGTCCTAAAGAGTTTCCGTCATCGGATAGAGAACTGTCAATCAACATGATCAATGTCGATGCAGTAGGACAACGAGATCAACTATTATGCGATTTCTTAAAGACTACCCAGCAACATTTCTGTATCACAGGTTTAAAAGCTTTGCTTGAAAAAGTTACAAATCCGGAAACTCTTCTGAGAGAAAATCTCACGTTGAAAATTGGTGAGAAATCCGATCCGGAAACCGTTTATGAGTTATTACTTGAACTCGGATACTGCCAAGTTTCGGTAACCGTGGAAAAAGGTGAAATGACATATAGAGGTGGCATCATTGACGTGTATCCTCTTTCCGCCTGCGAACCTTTTCGCATTGAATTTTGGGATGATACTATTTCTTCGATTCGATCATACAATCCCTCCGATCAAATTTCTACGGGACAAGTTACGGAAATCATGATCACTTCAGCCCAACCCATTAAAAATCACGGAGAGCTCACCGGATCCGTTTTTGACTATTTATCTGAAAATGTGACGATTATTTTTGACGACCTAGAGTTACTCGAAAATAAATATTCCGAATTGGCAGGCACTTTAAACCGCCTCCCCGGAATTTTCCGGACAATGACGGATTTATTGAAAAAAACGTTAAATCATCCAAAAATCTTCTTATCTCATCAAACAATCAATCAAGAATCCGTAAAAAGTAAATCCGAATTCTTATTAAATGCATTTTTAGTAGACATCCCGTCAACCCGAGTATCCTCTCCTTTTCTTTCTTCAGAGCAAATTTTTCTCAGTGAACAAAAGGACGATTTTTCATTAAAATCGATCTTAGAGATTGTGCAAGAGAAAGCAATGTTTTCTCCGGACTTAATCAATATTTTTCTTTACCGCAAAAAAACTCTTCTATCAACTGCTTCGCTTCCGGAACAAGATATAAAAAACGTTCGAGTACACATTAGGGAAGAAAATTTATCATCCGGATTCTATTTTCCTGAAAAATCGGTTTTTTTTATTTCTACCATTGAATTTTCGTCACAAAAAGTATTGAGACGACAAAAACAGAGAAATTACCGCTCGTCTTCAAGAGAAGAATTTTTTGTACCCATTCCCGGAGAAATCGTTGTTCATATTCACAACGGCATCGGGAAGTTCAAAGGCATTAGAAAAACAGTGCATCCGCAATCCAATCTCGAAAGCGAATATCTGGAAATAGAATATGCCGACAACGGAACTCTTTTGGTCCCGATGTCTCAATCTCACTTAATTATGAAATACGTCGGCACGTCGGAAAAAAACCCTACTCTACATAAGATAGGCAGTTCTAAGTGGAGCCGATGTAAACAAATGACGGAACAATCTTTAGTAGAATATGCAAGGCATCTCATACAGATGGAAGCCGAAAGAAATTTACGCAAAGCTTTCGTTTATCCCGATCACGGATCCGAAGTCCGTCTTTTCTGTGATTCATTTCCTTACGAAGAAACAACCGACCAGTTAAAGGCAATTGAAGATATTTTTTCCGATATGTGTTCGGACAAAATCATGGACCGTCTGATTTGCGGTGATGCGGGGTTCGGTAAAACCGAAGTAGCTATGCGAGCAGCCGTAAAAGCCGTATTTGACGGTAATAAACAAGTAATTGTCATGACGCCGACGACTCTACTGGCTATGCAACATTATGAAACTTTTACGGAACGTATGTTAGGACTGCCCGTTCGTATTGCCCTGTTATCACGATACTCCTCAAATCAAGAAATTAAACGGAATTTAGAAAGAATTCAAAGCGGAGAAGTCGATATCATCATAGGAACGCATCGAGTTATCAGCAAAGACGTAACATTAAAAAAGCTAGGCTTGCTTATTATTGACGAAGAACAAAGATTCGGTGTTCGTGTCAAGGAACATTTAAAACAACTATTTCCGGAAATCGATTGCCTAACATTGTCTGCTACTCCCATTCCTAGGACTCTCTATATGTCACTGGTCGGTGCTCGAGATCTATCGATTATAAGCGTGCCGCCTTCAGACAGACTTCCCGTTTCGGCTTTTATCTGTAAACACGATCCGGAAATCATTAAAGCGGCATTACGTCACGAATTGCTACGTGATGGGCAAGCCTATATTATTCACAACAGAATAGAAACCATTTTTGAATACGCTCAATTCATTCAAGAACTGATTCCCGAAGTAAAAATCGCAGTCGCTCACGGTAAAATGACCTCAACGGAGATTACCGAAGTATTTCGAAAATTCAAAACGAAAAAATGCAACGTCCTTATAGCCACCGCAATTATCGAGAACGGTATCGATATTCCGAATGCCAATACTATTATTATCGATAAAGCCGATCATTTCGGTCTTTCGGATTTATATCAAATGAAAGGTCGAGTAGGTAGATGGAATAAAAAATCCTATTGTTATTTTATGATCTCTTCCAAAAACGACCTGTATGGAGCAGCTATCGAACGTCTGGAAATTTTAACCAAGCATGAGCATGGGAGCGGTATGAAGGTCGCTATGCATGATTTAGAACTGCGCGGTTCCGGAAATATACTGGGAACGGATCAATCCGGACACATCAGCGCTATTGGCTTCAGTTTCTACTGTAAATTATTAAAAAAAACCGTGAAAGCCCTGGAAAATAAACAAAAAATATCCTTATTGAGAGAAGAAATTAAAATAGAATTTCCGGTTATTTCCGAAATTCCCGAATCCTACATACCGGAAAGTTCATTAAGGCTTGAACTTTATCAAAAATTAGGAAATGCAGAAACTTTCGATGAAATCGAACAAGTCATTTTCGAAATTCGAGATAGGTTCGGTCCTCTGCCTACTTCCGTCCTTTGGTTAATCGAATTGAATAAACTAAAAATTTTTGCAATGAAAAATAATTTTACTTTCATTAAAGGTGACTCTAAACTGGTGCGGGCCGACCAACAACACGGTAAGCAGGAAAAAATAAAAAATGCCTTTTCTTATTCCCTACAACAAGAGCCTGAGGGATTTTTTCAAACCATATCGGAAAAGTTAACCGCACTGTTCCCTTCCAGATCCGAATAGCTGCTTTTTCCTAAACAAGAGATCGTATTTCTATGTCGGAGTTTTTGAAAGCCTTGAAAAATCGGAGTCAAAAGACTCCTATATGGTTTATGAGACAAGTCGGACGCTATCTACCCGAATACCAACAATTAAAAAAGGAACACACTCTCAAAGAGTTATTTCACAGTGAAGATTTTATTGCCGAAGCGACTTATCTGGGTCCTCGGATATTGGACACCGATGCTGCTATATTATTCTCGGATATTCTAACCGTTTTGGACGGTTTTTCCTTAGCATATGATTTTTTGCCGTCATCGGGGCCCATAATAGATTATTCTCTGCAGGAATTAACTTTTACTAATGAACCGGAAATAATTTTTCGCCCGCTAATCAAAGGTATTCTATCACTAAAAAAAGAACTCAAAGTTCCTTTAATCGGGTTTGCTGGATCCCCTTTCACAATTGCTTCTTATTTGATAGACGGAGGCGCTTCCAAAGACTTTAAAAAAACGGGAATTCATATGAGACGTTATCCGAAAGAATTTTCGATTATGATAGATATTTTAATTGATGCAACAATCACTTATCTCAAACTTCAAATTCAAGCCGGCGTCGATGTTATTCAATTATTCGATTCTTGCAGTCATCAACTTTCCGAAGAAGATTTTTTAACTTATTCCGTTCTTCCGAATCAAAAAATTATACGGAGTTTACGTGAAAAATATGACACACCTATTATTCTCTTTTGTAGAAATTCTTCTTTTTATTTTCGAGAATTGATCCAAACGGGAGCGGATTGTTTGAGCATCGATTGGTTGACTCCTCTAAAAAAAATCAGGACCGGTATTCCCCAACACGTCGCCCTTCAAGGGAACATGCCTCCTTTGCTTCTCTGCGCTTCTCAACAAGAAATACAAAAATATCTAGATAAACACCTCTTGAAAAATTCGAACTATATTTTTAATACGGGACACGGTTTAGTACCGGAAACTCCCGTAGATAACGTGAAATTCACCATCGACTATATTAGAAATGGATTTTAATTTTCTTAAAGGGCTGGAACAACCCGTTCCTCGTTACACCAGCTATCCGACCGTTCCGGAATGGCATCAAAGCGATGAATCCGACTATCTCAAGGCCCTACAAACAATCAAAAAAACCGACCCACTCTCCCTTTATTTTCACATCCCTTTTTGTCGTTCTATGTGTCTTTACTGCGGCTGCTCCGTCATATTAAACCGTAATCCTGCTATCGAATATAACTATATCGATTCTTTGAGAAAGGAAATTCATCTGATCCGATCGATATTAACGGGCGTTCCGACAGTCACTCAAATCCACTTCGGAGGCGGCACGCCTTCCGGGTTACAATGTCAATCCTTAATCAAGCTTTTCAAACATATTCAAGAAGCCTTTATTATCGCCCCCGATAACGAAATCAACATGGAAGTAGACCCGAGAACGGTAATTGACGATAGCGGAGCATTTTTACAACTCCTCAAAAATCTAGGCTTTAATAGAATAAGTTTAGGTATTCAGGATACGAATCATAGAGTACAAGAAGCCGTTAAACGTAAACAAACATACTATCAATCGAAATATGCTTACGACCTTTGTAGAAAATTGGATTTCGAAAGCATTAACTTTGATCTCATATATGGACTTCCCTTCCAAACTTCAAACTCTTTTTCAGAAACTTTAGACCTTATTTTACAAATGAGACCTGACAGAATAGCCTTGTTCTCATATGCCAAGGTGCCCTGGTTAAAAAAACACCAACAAGCCATAAAAGACGATTGGTTACCAAGCATGGAAGAAAAATTTCGTATCTATTCAAGATCCCGAGATCGATTAATACAAGCGGGATATATAGCAATCGGAATGGACCACTTTGCTTTGCCTAAAGACTCTTTAGCCATAAGTTATTTGAACAAAACGCTTATTCGAAATTTTCAAGGATATTCCTTACCTCTTGCCGACAATCTGATTGGCTTTGGAATTTCTTCAACGGGATTCATCAATAATACCTATGTACAAAACACAAAATCTCTTGCATCATACGATGAATATTTACAAATTGATCGACTTCCGATTGCAAAGACTTTCATACTGAGTCCTGAAGATACCCTTAGAAAATGGGTCATACATAGATTGATGTGTCAGTTTGAAATTGAAAAATCGGAATTTCAAACTTCATTCGGGACTCCTTTCGATGATCATTTTGTTCAAATAAGACGCAAATTGATCGAAATGGAATCCGTCGGATTATTGAAGAATACCTGTGACCGATTATTCGTTACTCCTTTAGGAGAACTATTCGTAAGAGTAATCGCTACTGCTTTCGATGATTATTTAGCTAATAAAACAAATAATACCCCCATTTTTTCTCAATCCATATGATAAAAAAAATCGTTATTTTAGGAGCGGGGATATCCGGCTTGACTACAGCATGGCTTTTAAAGAAAAAATACGAAAATCATGTGCAAATTACGATTTTAGAAAAATCGTCGCGAGCCGGAGGAATGATCCGTACTGAATATATCGATAATTTTGTCCTGGAATCAGGACCTAATGCATTTCTCGTTAAAGGAAAAGGAGAAAAAACTCTAAAACTCATCAACGATCTGGATATAAATCGACAATTGCTTCCTTCCGAACCGACGGCACGCAAACGATACCTTCATTATCAAGGAAAAACATATCCCTTTAATCTTTTCTTACTATCCAAAATGGGATTATTTTCTTCTTTAATCAAAGATCTTCGTTGTAAAAAGCATGATTCGAAAGACGAAACTTTAAAAGAATTTTTATACAGACATTGTTCGCAAACATTCGTTCAGACCATTCTTTCACCTGTCATCACTGCCGTAAAAGCAGGAGATATCGATTTACTTTCTTCCCAGGCAACGTTTCCTACCCTAAAAAATTGGGAAAATCATTACGGTTCTCTCATTAAAGGAGCCTTGTGTAACCTTTGCAACTGGAAATCCATGCAAAAAAAAACGGGGACCCCTAGTTTATTTTCCTTAAAAGACGGGATGAATATTCTCACAGACACTTTATCTCAGAAAATGTCCGCAAATCTGAAAACTTTATTTCATACCTCTCATATATCCTTTAACCCCGACCAAACGGTTTCCATTCACTCCCCAGAAGAAACCGTTACTGCTAATCTCCTTATCAGTTGCGTTCCTTTATCGCAACTGCAACCCTTGCTGCAACCGCAAATTCCTTTAATTAACCGTTTGGCCGAACATATTGTTGAAAACCGATTGACTTGTGCCTCTTTTGGATGGTCAAAGATTCCTCTTCTTAAGCGAAGAGGTTACGGAATGCTGGTTAAAGATTCTTCGGATACATTAGGTTTTCTATGGAACTCCGATATATTTCCGGATAAAAACAAAGGGAAGACCCAAATATCAGTGTTAATGTCAGGAACAAAAGGGCAAGAAGAAGGCTCTAAATCTCTCTCTGATTACTTGAAAATTTCATTAGAACCTCAAGTCGTGTCAGTGTCGAAATCGAAACACGGGATCCCTCAAAGACTGCCTGGATTTATGTCGCTTTTATCTCGGACAACCCAAGAACTTCCGAGTCAATTGATTATTTCGGGTCAAGATGTTACCGGTCCGGGAGTCAATACTTGCATTTCCAATGCTTATGAATTAGTCGAAAACGGAATCGTGTCTGATTCCTTTTTAAAGCCATAAGCGCTTTTTCCGGAAAATCTGAATCTAACATCAGGAATATGGGACAACAAAAGATCTTTTTTAAAAATGACGATTCGCAGCCATTTCTTCTTTCAATTTTTCCAAAATAACCGATAGCCTTTAAGCAATCCTCCAATTAAGATTCATCCGATAAACATTTGGCGGGTTCTATGCAAGTACGATCATACAAATAAACATAAAGCCCATTTGTTTCTCAAACAACAACAAGCAAAAAATCTCCGAAAATAAAGAGAAATAATCCGAAAACAACTCCGAATCGGATTCTCTGAGTCCTAACAAAAAAAATGCTATCGAAATCAAATGTATTGGAACATAGCGTATGAGCTCTGAAATAATCGTTTAGATAAAAATGAGTAAAAATTTGCTCATATATCTAACTCAAACTTTTTTAAGAAAACATTTCACAGATATTCATCAACAAACTTTCTTCAAAAGAAAAATCAATTCCGAGACGAATATTTCAGGAGGATTTCCGGATAATACTTTTCATATCATTTTTTCTGCTTTTTCATAATTTGAATTAAGAATGCAAAACGAAGTATACGTTTCGGTCAATTCAATAGAAGCAGACCAATCTCGTGATGTAGCTTACCAACGATTCGAATAACCGCTTTTCAATCACCGCACGCTTCATAGATTCGGGTTAATCCGTTTTCTGATATCCCTAAAAATGACTACTTACATAGCAATTACAGACCTGAAATACCCATAAACACCTTCTCAATCGCCAATCATTGTCAAAACAATGAGCAAAACAATATTTCATCAGGTTGAAACGGGATCTCAACGAGAAAAATTAGAATAAAGACAGCTATCTGCACTCACAGTCTTTTGACCGTTTTCTTAAATTTGAAAGAAAAAATTATTCACAACAAAAAATCAATATTAACTTGCTAAAACAAAATAGATTAGAAAAAATTATTTATAATTTAAATGTACTGAAACAATAAAAAATAGTTGCGTGAATTTAAATAAAAAACTAATTACAAATTAAAACAGAATACCGTTTTAAAACATAGAGGAAGACATTCCATGGCTCTTAAAGACACTTTTAAATTAATGAAACACTTGCTGGATTCCTTACAAAAGGACTTAGCAAAAGCAGAAACAGGCAATAAAGCCGCTTCTCAACGGGTCCGTACCTTATCTATAAAATTTGAAAAAACGGCTAAAATTTATAGAAAAGAATCCATTAAATCGGAAAAATCCGGCTCCTTAAAGAAAGCCGCAAAAATCAAAAAAATGGATAAGAAAACCCCAACCTCGAAAAAAGTTTGTTGCGGAAAAAAAATGAGTGCACACCATTCAAAAGCTTCTTGCAGTAAAAACTCTAAAAAATTACCGGCTAAAAAATACACTGTCAAACCTTCCAAACCCATCAAATCTAAAAGAAAGTAAGTCATATCTTTAAAAAGAGCCCGTTTTTAATTAAGACGGGCTTTTATTTTTTTCGGGACTTATATACAAAGTTACCCTAACCCAAAAACCCGTTGTTAATGTTCTTTTGAAATTCAGTCATTGTCCATAAGCCCCAGAAGCTGAGGTTCATTTCCTTGTCGGCTTGATCTGTCAGCCACTTTTTTGCTGCTGCGGAGTAACCTTCACCATCCAATAAAATTACCGTAGGAATGCCAGTGTTGATGATGTTATAAAGCAGAAATGGGTATTTCTCATCCACAGAGCCTTTAGACTGCTGCCACTTGCACTCTATAATGAGATCGTCAGGAAATTTAGCGCGGTTGATAACAAGGAAATCCACCTTTCGCACCGTCTGATAAATGGTGCGTCCACAAGGAAGTTGCTTTAGATATTGCTTTCCTCCTATGGATTTCCGGTTATCAAAGGCTTGGGCTTTGTGATTCCAGAATTCTGTGTAGCTATGGGATTGCAGGGCTTGCTCTACAAAGCGTTCCAACTGGTTTCCCGTATGGTTAGCCTTGCCACCGCTATTAGTAGTTTCTGATGATGAGCTCATTCTCTTTGCCCCGTTGATTGGATTTGCACGATACCATACGGGATGCCATAACATCTTCAATGCTATAGATTTTATAAAGTTTTCTTACAAATTCAGTATCGGAGTTGGAAAGCATGAAATAACCGCCGGACTTGTTTATATCATGGCACAACTGTGCTAACTTTTCATGCTCTGCATCTGCGAAACCCTGCCCACTATACCCGTCATACGTCTTATGGTACGGCGGGTCAAGATAGTAAAAATCACCCTTAACAATCGGGGTTTGGGTAAACGGACGTTGCTGTATATCAATTCCCTGCAACAACTTGGAGGCATTGCGGAGGTTATCCTCATCCAGAATAGCCGGGTCTTTATAGCTACCCATAGGCACATTAAACTTTCCACTCTTATTGACACGGTAAAGCCCATTATAGCATGTTTTATTCAGGTATATGAATAATGCAGCAATTTTTACAAACTCTTTTTCACCGAACAAGCTATCCCGTGCCTTCAGGAAATAGTCTTTATCATGGTGTTGCCCATGAATTTTAAGCTGCTTAATGAGCGCGTCCACCTCATCACGCACCGCTTGAAAGGTGAGAACAAGGTGGAAGTTAATATCTGTGAGGCAAGCCTTGCGGGGCTGCACTTCAAAAAACAACGCTCCGCCACCAATAAAAGGTTCGTGGTAGGTGGTGTATTCCAGTGGTAGCCTTGCCTCCAGTTGCGGAAGTAAGGAACGCTTGCCTCCAACCCATTTCAGAAACGGACGTGCAGCAAGCAGCAATGTTTCAGGCTTTTGCTCATCGGAAATACCCGTTATTACCTGTTCAAAGGGGAGGGGTAGGTGGTCATGGTTTTTTGGCTTCCGGCTCATGCTGCCCTCGTTAGTGTTTTATAAGGTCAAGAATTCTGATTTTGACGTATTCCCCACGACCATGTTCTACCCTGTCATGTGGATAAAGCGAGCCTATTTTATTATAGGAACGGAAATCATCAGTATAAAGCTGCGTACCTATCTGCACATGCTCCACGATATTTTTTTTCAATAGTACACATTGTGACATTCTCTACCACGTTTGCACGGGCTTCACCGCCACGCTGTACCAACCCTACAATAGCAGTTTTAGCTTTGGTAATGCGCCCTTGCGTTCCTTCAATGCGTTTGCCTGGCATGTTTATTTTCTTTACGCCGATATAGGTTTCATCCACTTCTACCGTGCCGAAAAGCTGGTTATTGCCCTGCTGCATGGCTTGGCGAATACGATGATCCATAAACCACGCTGTTTTCTGCGTAACACCAACATGCTTTGCAAGCTGGATGGAAGAAATACCCTTAGTGCTGATGGTTAACAGGTAGATAGCCACAAACCATTTACGAAGGGTCAACTTACTTTCGCCAAAGATAGTATTGGTTTTGATAGTAAAATCCTGTTTGCATTTAGCACAACGAAAACGACCGCCTTTCATGCGGTAAATGCTGGTATGCCCGCAGTGAGCGCAGTATTCACCATTGCAAAAACGAGATGCTTCAAAGTGTTTAATGCAAGTTTCTTCATCCTTAAAGAAGGCAAGAAAATCAATGAGTGATTGGCACTGTGTTTCCATACCCCCCTTATATAGGATCATTTTAAGGTAGTTAAGTGCTAATTATAAAACATAATGAACTCGCATTTTTTATTTATCTAGGGTAACTTTTTATATAAGTCCATTTTTTTCTATGGAAAAATAAATGTCTTAATTAAGATCTGGAAAAACTTTATTCGGAATACATTCATCATGGACGATCGAACAATCGTCTGTCCTTATTACGGGAGCTGCGGAGGATGTTCTTATCCTCATGACACCTATTTTAAAGACGGTATCGATAGGAAAGAAAAGGATCTCTTAAGTCTTTTTTCCAATCTCTTAGAAGCAAATAGTAACGTTCACCCCCTTATCCCTTGTAGTCAACCGAAAAACTTTAGAAATAAAATGGAGTTTTCATTTTCGGACACCCTGTCCGGCGAAAGGTATCTCGGTCTATTATCTTTGGGCCAACCGAAACGTACTTTGAATATCGATAGCTGTCTTCTGGCTGATAGGGCAATCATCAGATGTCTCCAAATAACCAGAAACTGGTGGGATCAAAACCCTAAAATTCGATCTTATTATGCTCCGAAAAATAAAGGCTCCTTATGCTCTTTGACCGTAAGAAAATCTCCTTCAACCCAAGAACTCATGGTCATCTTAACTACATCGGGAAACCCTCAGTATACTTTGAATGAAAAAACGATACTTTCGCTTGTTGAAGATTTAAAAAACGGAGCGCCTTTAACATCTTTTATTTGGAGAAAGAAATACGCGCGCAAAGGCGTCCCTACGAGCTATATTCAATCGTGTCTCTACGGGAAAGATTACATCATCATCGATGTCGATCTTCCTGAAACTTCAATTAAACATAAGTTCGTCGTAAAACCCGATGCTTTTTTTCAACCGAATAATTTACAATTTTCCAATCTCTTCAAAACTATTTTAACATTAGCCGAACTACGTAAAGATCAGGTTCTTTTTGACCTTTTTTGCGGTTCAGGCACTATAGGAATAATGCTCGCTCCTTTCGTCAAACAAGTCATAGGAGTTGAGCTCAACAAAGATGCCGTATGTTCGGCGAATATGAATCTCGTTATCAATCGTATTGAATCAATGACGGTAGAACAAAACGATGTTAAGTCATTTATAAGAGGATCGTCTCTGAAGCCGGATGTCCTAATTTTGGATCCGCCGCGTTCAGGACTGCAATCTAAAATTATCAAATATCTTTTAAGATTCGACGCTCCCAAAATCATTTATGTGTCCTGCAATCCCAAAACACAGTTTGCCGATTGTCGAGAACTCGTTGATGCCGGTTATCGAATAACGGCTATGCAACCGATTGATCAATTCCCCTATTCTCCTCACCTAGAAAATATTGCCGTTTTACAAAAAGATTCGTCGGTTACTTTAAATAATTAGTAACTTAGCCATTTGATAACCGAGTTTTTCCAGTAAAAAAAGTTTTTATTCCCTAAAAAAGTCATTCTTAGGTATCCTTCCTCGTGACAGATGTCATTCGAAATGATGACATTCCATGACGTGCTGTTGGATAATCGTCTGAGCGGTTCGAAAGTTCTGTATGAACAATCGGTCTTCGTGAAACGATGGTGTTCTTTTAGATAATTTTTCACGGAAGGGTCACAATGATTCATACCTTTATACTTTCGGTAATCTCTTTATTAACCGTATCGAATTTTAAATTGTTTGCTGAAGAACAAGCACAAGGTGCCCGTTCTTTATTTTCTTCATCCACGTTACAACCCGTGGTTATGATTGGCATTGCATTAGTTTTCTTTTATTTCATTTTGTGGAGACCAGAGAAAAAAAGACGACAAGCAGCCGTAGAAAGACAAAAATCTCTTAAAAAAGGAGATAAAGTCACAGCGATGGGTATTATAGGCACTGTAGACGAAGTAAGAGAAAATACTGTCGTTCTATCTATAGAGAACGGAAAAATGGAAGTTTTGAAAGCCGCAATTGCCGATACTTTTAACAAAACGAATGAGACCCCTAAAGAAAACGGTTGAATCATTATTTTTTAATTGTTTTTAGATAATAAAGTTGTTAATTCTTCTCATGTATTATCTTTTTTAAGGTCTTCATATGTTTTTGGGGCTTCAGAGCCTTAAGCTTATCGGTATTTCAAGTATCGTATTTGCTCTCGTATGTGTTTTTTTGTGCTTTTTCATCCTTTTGGTAAAAAAGTATCTTTTAAGTTCTAAGCCCTGCAAAATTAAAATCAATGACGATGATAGTTTAATAAAAATTGTACCGGAAGGTATTTCCTTGCTTAACGCTCTTCAAAATGAAGGCATAGGAATACCTTCTCCTTGTGGCGGTAAAGCAACTTGCAAACAATGTAAACTGCAAATTACCGACGGAGTCGGTACTCCTCTTGACATCGATAAGTCCACATTTTCAAAAAAACAACTAAACTCAGGATGGCGTTTATCATGCCAATACAAAATTCATCACGATCTTTCGGTACTCGTTGAAGAACGATATCTTACGGCTTCTACGTGGACAGGTACCGTCGTCTCCAATGCAAATGTAGCGACTTTTATCAAGGAATTAGTGATTAAGTTGAACGATTCGTCCGTCATTCCCTATAAACCGGGCGGATACTTACAAATATATGTTCCCCCATTTACAACAAATACTTCGGATTGGAAATCTACGATGGATTCTCTTTATTATTCGGATTGGGAAAAATTGGATATATTTAACAGGAAAATCGATTTTTCCATGTTAACTCCTAACGCTGATTCAAGGGCATATTCTCTTGCTTCTTATCCGAAAGAAGCTCCTTTCCTAAAATTTAACATACGAATTGCAATACCACCGATGAAAGACAATCGCATTCAAGAAAATATACCGTGGGGTTTGTGTTCGTCATATCTTTTTTCTCGCAAACCTGGAGATTTTATCACAATGACAGGCCCTTACGGCGAATCTTTTATGCAGGACAACATAAAGCCTCTTATTTTCCTTATAGGAGGAGCAGGATCTTCATTTGGGCGTAGTCACATATCCGATTTACTCAAAGATAAGCATTCTCAAAGAGATATCAGCTTATGGTATGGTGCTCGATCCTTAAAAGAAAACATTTATGGACAAGATTATCTGGAACTGGAAAAAGAATTTCCCAACTTCCATTACCATTTAGTCCTATCGGAACCGCTCCCTGAAGATATAGCAGACGGATGGGACATCAATAATCCTATTAAGACTAACTTTTTATTTAAAGCCTTTGAGCTGGGGCAACTGAAATTACTGGAAAATCCTGAAGATTACCTATTTTACGTATGCGGACCACCCATGCACAATAAAAGCATTCTTAAATTATTGGAAGATTACGGTGTTCCTCGAAGTTCGATTATATTGGATGATTTCGGAAGCTAGTTATAGACTTTTTTTAAATATCCAAACTTTTGAAAACAAAATTAACAATTAATCTTAAAGCCTTTGGGAACTTATCGTTCTTTTCTCAAAGACGATTCGTTGATCCGTTTTATGATTGATAATGAGTTTTGTATACGCCGTTTATTGATATCTCGACACAAAAGAAGAATAAGCAGCCACTAAGAAGCAATTAACACCAATACCCAAACCCAGAGACACTAATACGCATGTAACTCTTCATTAATACGCATGTAACTCTTCATTTAAAAGCTACACGCCCGTTGCAGCAGAATATAGAAGATTATTTTTACAATTAAATTTCATTAAAACCATATTGTATTTAAAAAATTATCTTTAAACAACAAATACAGCCATAAAATTAATACTAAAGAATAAACAAAATCTATTACTTATTTAAGGGTAAAAAGAAACGTAATTTACAACAAGAAAACAAACTGAAAGATATAAAAGAAACAAAAACTGAAATGATAACGCTATAAAACTTAATAAAAAAAGCTTGGCAACAACCTACTCTTCCATACTCTTGTGCATAGTACCATCGGCGATAAAAGGCTTAACTTCTGAGTTCGGAATGAGATCAGGTGTATCCCTTCCTCTATAGTCACCAAGCTAGCTATTAATATATTTAGTAATGAAGCATTCACCTACATTAAATGACGTTTAAGAACAAAAGTTCACGAAAAACTATTAAACTTAAATGGATCATCATAAATTCAACGAGAAAGCTTATTAAGCTTTCTCTATGATAAAAAACCAAGTCAATGGACTTATTAGTATTGGTTAGCTAAATACATTACTGTACTTACACATCCAACCTATCAACCACGTGTTCTACATGGAGTCTCATAGGGATACCTTATCTTAAGGGAGGCTTGGCATTTAGATGCTTTCAATGCTTATCCTTTCCGAACTTAGCTACTCGGCTATGCTCTTGGCAGAACAACCGACACACCATAGGTTCGTCCATTCCGGTCCTCTCGTACTAGGAACAGCTCCTTTCAAGTATCCTACGCCTGCAAAGGATAGAGACCAAACTGTCTCACGACGTTTTGAACCCAGCTCGCGTACCGCTTTAATTGGCGAACAGCCAAACCCTTGGGACCTTCTCCAGCCCCAGGATGCGATGAGCCGACATCGAGGTGCC